>CAZVVF010000150.1:0-8031 GCA_964630575.1 uncultured Burkholderiales bacterium
CGAGGCGACGACGAAGCTCGAAAAGAGCTCGCCGAGGCCAACTTGAGGCTGGTTGTGAAAATTGCCAGGAAGTTCCACCACACCGACCTGACGCTCGCGGACCTCGTCCAAGAAGGCAACCTCGGACTGCTCGAAGCCGTGGATAAGTTCGACCCGGACAAGGGATGCCGCTTCTCGACCTACGCCTGCTGGTGGATTCGTCAAGCCGTATCCCGCGCCATCGCTAACAAGGGACGATTGATTCGTTTGCCAGTTCACATCAACGAAGTTCTGAGCAAGTATCGAAAGCTCAACAACAAGGTTCGCTCCCGCACCGGCTTCGACGCCACAATTCAGCAAGCGGCCGCCGAACTGTTGCCGGTCGATAACGACTGCGCCAAGCAGAAAGCCTGCCGCAAGCACAAGACGCGGAGCCTGGGCCCGGACGACCCCAGAGTTCAACGGATGGTGGAGCGACTAGAGCAGAAAGCTCAAAACAAACTCAAGGACATCCTCTCGATGGCCCACCAACCGATCTCTTTGGAACTCCCGGTTGGAGAGGAATCCGACTCCACCCTCAAAGACCTGATCCCAGGAGAGATGGATCTCAGCACGCCAGGTCTTGACCGCTCTGCCCTAGCCTGGCTGCTCTCCCATCTCTCTGAAAAAGAGAGGAGCCTGCTGGCGCTCCGATACGGCTTTGACGGCGGTGAACAGAGAACATTCGCTCAACTGGCCTCGATCTTTGGCGTCTCGCGAGAGTCGATAAGGCAACAGGAGATCCGAGCCCTCAACAAACTTAGGGACCTGGCACAAAAATCTCAATGGAACTGAGCGGCCATTCCGACCGACCGACCTGCGAGGTAAATCGACGCTTGCCACAAACATGGATCCCAGATGATGCGTAGGCAACGTTGAGGCAACCATAGGAACCGACGACGCGAAAATAGCAAGGCACCTCAAGTGGACCTTGCTCTTCTTCTTCCTTTCTGGGATGACTGGCCTGATCTACGAGGTCCTGTGGACCAGAAGGCTCAGTCTCATTTTCGGGCACACGGTGTTGGCAGTGAGCACCGTGGTTGCCTGCTATATGACCGGGCTAGGTCTAGGAAGTCTGATAGCGGGCCGATTCGCTGATCGTCGCGTGGCAGAACGCAAGGGGCAGTTCCTGGCCATTTACGGATTTCTAGAGATCGCGATCGGACTCTGGGCCTTTTTGTCCGTGCCACTGCTCAATGTGGTCGAGCAAGCCTATGTCTCCCTCTCCACTCAAGGCGCGACCGGTCTGCCCTTGCGACTCGCCTGCCTGGTCGGTGCTATGATCGTGTTGGTCCCCCCAACGGCTGCCATGGGCGCAACCCTGCCCGTGATGAGCCGCCTTCTGGTCTTGGAGCGCGCAGACGTTGGACGTCTCTTGGCCAAACTCTATGGACTCAACACCCTGGGTGCCTTCACCGGCGCGACCCTAGCGGGATTCGCCCTACTGCCCTGGTTGGGCTCATTCCGAACTCTAGCAGCGACAGCCTGTGTCAACTTGGTCATCGGCTCCCTGGCCGTAAGAATAGGTCGCAATTCCGACAGTCTCTCGATCGAGACATCCGATCAGATGCGCTCCGACCAGCCCACCGCAGCAGCGACCAAACCAGCCTACTCCACCTGGGTGGTCCCCCTGGCCTTCGGACTCGCTGGCGTCTCTTCCATGGGTTTTCAGATCGCCTGGACCAGGGGACTGGCCCTCTCACTGGGTTCGTCGACCTACGCCTTCACCACGATCCTGACCACCTTTCTGGCAGGCCTCGGCTTGGGAAGTCTGTTCTACCCGAGACTGATGAGGGGCAAGGAACCATCTCTGGCCACACTCGCCTGGCTGCAGACTGGAATTGGCATCGCCGGGGCCACCACCATTCCGCTGATCGGAATCTTGCCGATCGTGTTCCTCTTCGTCATGCAAAAATTCGATCTCTTTCACGCCGGGCTGCCTGCAGTTCTGAGTGCGGAAGTCGCCATGGCCGGTCTTTTGTTGATGGCCCCAACGCTATTGATGGGGCTGGCCTTTCCCCTGGCCAATCAACTCTACACTCGCGATCTCAGTGGACTCGGTCGCAGCGTTGGAGAGATCTACGGAGCCAACACCCTCGGTTGCATTCTCGGCTCTGTCTTGGCAGGCTTTGTTGGCGTACCCTACTTGGGAGCCCAATGGACTCTCAAAACCGCCGCCATCATCAATCTGCTGATCGGGCTTTCGCTCTTTTGGCTGGCCCGCTCAAAGAGTTCTCACCTCCCTAAACTGCTCACCCTAGTCGCCATTGGAGCCGTTGTCGCAGTGCCCAATTGGGACCCTGGTAAGATGACGGGGGGCGTCGCCTTCAATGCCAACAGCGGAACCACGTCCGGGTCAGACTCGCTGCTCTTTCACCAACCAGCATTCTATCGAGATGGCCTTTCCAGTACGGTCAGCGTTGGCGTCCTCGGTCCCGACAACATCTATCTCAAGGTCAACGGAAAGGCCGACGCCTCTACCGGAAAGGGCGACGTCCAGACCCAATTTCTGTTGGGATACATCCCCGCTCTGATCCATCACGATCCCAAGGAGATCATGCTGATCGGGCTCGGCGGCGGCCAGACGGCCATAGCCCTCATGAACGTTCCCGGAACAGAGCATCTGGACATCGCCGAACTCGAGCCGGCCGTGGTCGAGGCCGACGCCTACTTCAAGGCTTACAACGACAACGTCCTCGCCGACCCACGAGTTCACGTCCACGAGACCGACGGGCGCACCTTTGTTCTCGGTTCGAGCCGCACCTATGATGTCATAGTCAGCGAGCCCTCCAACCCTTGGATCGCCGGGATCGGCAACCTCTATACCAGAGATTTCTACCAGACCTGCTCGCAGCGTCTCAAGGCCGACGGACTCATGTGCCAGTGGTTCAACCTCTATGCCACATCGGTCCAAGACACCAGCCTTGTTGTCCAGACCTTCTTCTCTGTCTTCCCTGAGGGCTCAGCATGGATGTCGAGCTACGGGGACCTCATTCTGATCGGCTCCAAGCAAGAGGTCGCCCTCGACCTCGATAGAGTTCAGGCAGTCTACGAGGCGTCGCCAAAAATTCAGAAGGACTTTTTCGAGATCGGGCTCTTCAACCCGGTGAGTCTTCTCGGTCACTTTCTCTCCTCCAGAGAAAAAATGATGGAGACCAACCCCTCCGCCGACTTCAACACCGACGACCGACCCATTCTGGAGTTCTCAGCGCCCTTTAACCTCTATCGCCCCTCGCAAATGGGAACGATTGTCGAAGCGCTCTTTGCCAACACCGAAACGCCCGAGGCGATGGAGCCTTTGAACGTGGACAAAATGCTCGAGCTAGGCCAGGGTTGGGTCAATATCCAAAGGGTTGAGGAACTCTATGAACTGCTACCCAACACGAACTCCTCCACCTCGGCGCTCCTCGTGGGGGAACTGGCGCTGCGCCTGGAGGACCCTGAAGCGAGACTTCGCAAAGCGCGCGAGGCCTTTGGACTAGCCCTAAGCCTCGACCCCCAGAACACAGTCGCGGCGGCACTCGCTGCGGCCCTGGAGCTCGAACAAAAACAGTACGCGATCGCCTCCCTACTCTACCGAAAGGCGCTCGAGTCCCCACCACCAGGGTCCCTTGAGTCACTCACCCTCGGGCTCGGACAATCTCTCCTGCAACAAGGACTTTGGGAGGAGGCCGAATCCGCGCTGAAGCCACTCCTCGAAGCCCAACCGCAAAACTCCAGAGTCAACACGCTCTGGGGAGAACTGCTCTTGGGACGGGGCAGTCCAGAGGAAGCCTTGACCTACTTCGACCGCGCCACGGAGGTGAATCAGACGGCCATTCTTGGCTACTGGGGCAAAGCCCGAGCTCTCACGGCGCTAGAACGGAATAGCGACGCTGAGCAGGCCTACCTAAAACTGCTGAGCCTGACCCCATCCGATCATCGAGCACTCCTCAACCTCGGTGTTCTGTACGCCCAGCAAGGCCGAAACAAAGAAGCCAAGCAGCTGTTCGAAAAGGTCCTTGCGGTCTTCCCTTATGACCCGAAAGCCCGGCAATATCTACAACTGCTGGAAAATCAGTAGGACCCGAGGAGGTTCGCTTTCAAGCCTGAATCAACAAACATGACGGCGCTTCCGATGGCATATCAAAAATTGCTCGAGGTCACTCGCTACATCACAGCGATCACCGAGCCTGCCGAAATGTTTCAGAAACTCATCGATGCCGCAGTGGAGATGACTGGTGCCGAGAGAGGCTATCTCCTTCTGGTCCACGGCCCTATCGACAAGCAGCTACCGCTGGGCGGCCTCCATCCCGTGGCGGCCTGCCGGATCCTTCCAGAAGAACTCAACTCCGAGAGCTTTCAGGCCTCTGGCACCGCCATTCTCAAGGCCGTTGAAGAGGGGACGCGCGCCTATTGGACAGGCGGGCTGTCGGGGGAGATCCGCTCTCAGAGCATGGAACTCTTCGGACTTCGTTCCATAATATGTGAACCCCTAAAGATCCACGAGAAGGTGCTTGGGGTTCTCTACTTAGACTCCAAGATCACCAAGAAGTTCTCTGACGACCACCGAGATATTCTCCCTAGTTTCGCGGCTCAGGCGGCGATCTGGCTAGAGAACATCCGACTGGTCGACGAGCGAGAAGAAGCCCTCAAGCGAGAGTACGTAGAACAAACGCGGGCCTTGGAACTGCAGGTGTACAAGGAGACTCTCTCCTCCTTTATGTCCATAGCCTCGCACGACCTCAAGGGGCCGCTCACCGTAATGAAAACGGGACTGGCCCTACTCAAACGAAGTACGCCAACTCCAGCCCAGACAACCATTTTGACCGATCTGGATCAAGCCATTGAGCGGGCCTCACGGCTCGTCTCCACCTACCTCGATATCCAACAACTCGAAGACGGGCACAGCCTCACCATTCGGAGCAAACCCGTGGCCCTCAAGAAGCTCCTCAAGACGGAGTTGGCCCTAGCGCTCGCCCCCATGGAGGAGCACCGCAAGAAGGCCTTTCGCTTCCGGGTCAAGGTTGCCGATGATGTCGAAGTGCACGGGGACCCCGCTCGACTCTCCCAGATTTTTGGGAACCTGATCGAGAACGCCATCAAATACTCGCCCGGCGGCGGTGTGGTCGAACTCTATCACAAGCGGGTGAAGGGCTTTGACCACATCTGGGTGCGAGACCAGGGACTCGGGATGTCGGAAGAAGGCCGCAAAAAACTCTTTTCACGCTTCGTGCGACTCGAACAGGACCAATCCATACGCGGGACAGGCCTCGGGCTCTTTATCGTTCGTCGCCTCATTGAAGCGCACGGCGGTGAGATCGAAGTGGAGAGTTCCGAGGGGGAAGGGACCACCTTTCAGGTGATCCTTCCGATCTCTCGCTGAGCCCTATTTCTCTGGAACCAGGCCAGCTTCCAAGGCGAAGAGGACGGCTTCAACGCGGTCCCGCAGCTCCAGTTTTTGCATCATCCTGTTCACGTGCGTCTTCACGGTCGTGTGGCCGATGCAAAAGTGAACCGCGAGTTCTTTGTTGTTCAATCCGCAAGCGATACCCTCAAGAACCTCGCGCTCTCTCGCTGTCAGGCGGTCGAGCTTTTCCTGGACCTCTTTTTTCACCGAGACTTCACCCGAACCCGAGGGCATAGAGACCATCATTTTGAGGATCTTCTGGGCCACGCGGGGCTGTATCAATGACTCCCCATCGTGAGCCACGCGAATCGCTTTCACCACTTCGTCGACGTGGGTGTCCTTCACGAGGTAGCCAGTCGCCCCAGCTTGTATCAACTCCAAAATAAGCTGGTCATCCTCGTAGGCTGTCAGGATCACAACCCTGGTCTCCGGACACTCGGCAACAATAGCCTTGGTGGCCTCTACCCCATTCATTCGGGGCATCTCGACATCTAGCAAAATGATGTGAGGTCGATGCTGCCGACAAGCTTCCACAGCCTCGATCCCATCGGACGCGTGAGCGATGATCTCAATATCTTCTTCTTCTTCTAGAGTATGGACGAGCATTTCTCGAAAGAGAGGAATATCGTCGGCAATGACAAGCCGGATCACGTCGCTCGACTCAGATTGAGTACTCATGCAAAGTCCTTCGTACAGGCTGGGCCAAACCCTTGGTCCCTCACTCCGACAAGGGCAGATGAAACTCGAAGGTGGTGCCCTTGCCGACTTCACTCTCGAGACTGATGGCCTGCCCGTGGCTCTCGAGTATCTTTCCTACGATGTAGAGACCCAAACCAAGCCCTGTGGAGTTCCCCATGCTCTGCGGAGCCCTGGTGAATTTCTCAAACACGCGCTGACAATCTTCAGCAGGTATTCCTGGCCCCTCATCCACCACTCGAATCAGCACGCCCTCGTGCGGAACCTTTTTCCACTGCAAGGTGACCTGCGGCGTCCCCTCGGCGTGGCGCTGCGCGTTGCTCAAGAGATTGGTGATCACCCGTTTGATCCGAGTGCGGTCAGCCTCCACGCACAACTCCTCGGAATCCGGGTCCAACCACTCCAAAACGACCCCAGGCAGAGTCTCATCCACGTTGAGCTCATCGCGCACTTCCTCGGCTAGGGTCTTGAGCTTGAAGGACTCGGTCACCGGGCTCAAGGTTCCGAACTCAATCTTCATGGCTTCGAGCAGATTTCGAACCAGTTCCAGGGAATGGCCGTTGGCCGTTGCGATGCGCTTAACGAAAGTCAACTGGCGTTCGCTCAATTGGTCCGGCTTGCGCTTGAGCAGATCGCAGTAGCCTTGAACCGCCGCGAGCGGAATCCTCAAGTCGTGGGTCACGAGACTGAAGAACTCTTTCATCTCGAGAGTCTTCTCTTCGACCTGTCGTTCCAAGCCGCGATTGAGACTCTCCAACTCCCTCTGATACTTCAGCCTATCGAGAGCGAGATGCTGGAGTGTTTTGGAGAGATTGGCCAATTCGTTGTGACTCGACAGCTCCTGGCCGGTCGGCCCCGTTTCGAGTTGGCGCATGGACTCCACCAATCCCTCGAGCGGTCGCTTGATCGCGTGCTGCGACCAAAGATGGATGGCCATCAAGGTGGTCAGCAGGAAGGTTATGCTCAACAGCACGTTGCCAGCGGTAACGAGACTCAAGCGCTTTGAGGTATTCTCCACATCGAAGGAGAGATGCAGAATGGCTTCCAGCTTCGCAGGTGGGAGAAAATCGAGGTCGGAGCCCAAGTCATCTGACACCACGAACACGGGATAAAAATGTTCATAGGTCATGTACTGAACATTTCTAACCCCTATGACCGGCAGTTCCTCACGATAGTGCAAGGCGAATGGACCGGTTTCTTTCACTCGGCTATCCAAGAACAGATGCGCCGGCAACGGAGCCGTTCGCATGCGCTGGACGAGAGCGTCCTTCTGGGGGATCGGAGCGGTCGATTCCCCCGATCGCAGCAGGACCTGACCATTGCGGTCCCAGAGTTCGAAGTAGCGCAAGCCCGGAACCGAGCGAAAGTCGAACACCGACACCGGATTTTTCCCTGACGAAATCTCAAGAGCCCCGCTCCGGCCAACAAAATCAGCCACCACCTCGTCGAGGATTCGCTCACTGGTGCGCAACCCCGAAGCCCTCAAGCGCTGCTCTTCATCAGCTAAGAATGAGAGCCGAAAGACTCCGACGTTGAAGTAAGCAATAATGCCTAACGAAATACCCATAAGACCGAAACAAAGGATCATCAACTGACCCCGAAGTCTCAGTCCCACGGCTGGCAAACCTCATCGAACAGCGCTTCGACAACAGCGACTCCAGGATCCTCGGGGCTGACTCGAACGAGACCGTTTCTAGCCAACATCAAGCCCGTTTGGGCAAAGGTCCCCGTGAGCTTCTGCCCCTTTTGCTCCAGCACCGAGGAACCGCTCACGCGCTGCAGGTGGGCAAAGGGAAACCAGGACGGCAAAAGGTGGTCCTCGAGCGAACTCACCATCAACTCCTCAAGGGACACGGTCTCGGCCAGAACAAAAGGCCCGCTGTGCGTTCTCAACAAGAACGCCAAGGCTCCACCGGTTCCCAAGGCAG
>CAZVVF010000151.1:0-8022 GCA_964630575.1 uncultured Burkholderiales bacterium
TGGCTGAGAAACTCCTGGCGCTTCGCAAGCTGAGTGAAGCGACCAGTGGGGATATGTTTGTGGCGGAAGCTTTGAAGAGTTTGAAGCCGCTGGTGACGCAAGCAGAGAGCTTGTCCCGGCATTATGACAGCATCGTGGCCAATCCGCCCTACATGGGTGGTCAGTATCTCAATCCCACGCTAAAAGCACTTTGTAGGCAGCAATACCCCGCAGGCAAGTCAGACCTTTTCGCTGTTTTTATTCTTCGCTTCTTAAGAACTGCAAGGTTCTTCGGGTTTATGACTCCTTCAACTTGGTTGACTCTATCCTCATTTGAGTTGTTCAGGAGAGATTTGATTAATGGCCTGACGATTTCCTCGTTGGTCAAGCCTGAGTACCATTCGTTTTTCGGTTCCGCGTTTGTACCTATTTGTGCACTGGCAGCCGCCCACTCAGCTATTCCGGAGTACATGGCATCCTTCTTTGATTTCGATGACTTCTACGGTGCTGAAGTGCAGTCCCAAAAACTTCGTGAAGGAATCAGAGAATCAAACTGTGAGTTCGTTTTTAGAAGAGCTTGTTCCGAGTTCAAAAACATCCCCCAAATGCCGTTTGTTTACGCGCTCAGTTCCAGATTCTTGAAAGCCTATTCGACCCATCGCCTAATCGGAAAGGACGCGAAAAAGGGAACCACCACAGGCGATAACAATCGATTCCTCAGGCAGTGGTGGGAGGTGAACTTTCGAAGGACGTCGCTGGGTTCTGGCGCGAGGTGGTATCCGATGACCAAGGGAGGACCATTTCGAAAGTGGTATGGGAACTTTGAAGTTGTTATCGATTGGGAAGACGACGGATGGGCGATCAGGAACTTTCGAAATAGTGCTGGGCGCCTGCGCTCAAGACCACAGAACCTGAGCTTCAATTTCCGTAGCGGTGTCACTTGGAATGATGTTACCGTATCAGCCTTTACCGCCAGGTTCGTACCTGAAGGGTTTGTTTTTAACGCGGTAGGCCCCATGATTTTTGGCGGTGATGTTCTTTATCGACTTGGTATGCTCAACTCTATTGTAAATCAACGTTTGCTCCAGATAATGTGCCCAACAATGAAGTTTGAGGTCGGAGCCGTTTCGAATATTCCCATCGGACGACCAAACGAGACATTTGACCGCGTCCTCCTACAGCAATGTGTCGATGTATCAAGGTCGGATTGGAATGCATACGAACGCTCCTGGGATTTCCAATCCTTGCCAATTCTCACTCAAGTATCGAACCGCTCGCTAGAATCCAGCTACATGCAATGGATAGCGAATAACGCTATGACCATTGCTGAAATGAAACGCCGCGAAGAAGAAAACAACCGTCTCTTCATAGAAGCCTATGGCCTGGAAGACGAGCTCAGACCTGAAGTCCCTATCGAACAAATCACTCTCACAGTGAACGCCGCCTACCGCTACGGCTTCAAAGGCACCGAAGAAGAACGCCAAACTCGATTCCGCGAAGACACGATGGCAGAGCTCGTTTCCTATGCAGTAGGCTGCATGATGGGCCGGTACAGCCTGGAGGAGCCCGGCCTCATCTACGCCCAGAGCGGAAACGAAGGCTTCGACCCCAGCCGCTACACCAAATTCCCGGCCGATGATGACGGCATCATTCCTCTCACCGATTCCGCCTGGTTCGAAGATGACGCGGCCAACCGACTGGTAGAATTCATCTCGGTAGCGTGGGATGCCGCTCACCTTGAAGAGAACCTCACCTTCCTGGCCGACAACCTCTCGCCCAAGAAGAACGAGACCAGCAGAGATACCATCCGCCGCTACCTCTGCGACAAGTTCTTCAAAGACCACTTGCAAACATACAAAAAGCGCCCCATCTACTGGCTCTTTTCAAGCGGCAAGCAAAAAGCGTTCCAATGCCTGGTCTACCTCCACCGCTACAACGAGGGCACCCTGGCCCGAATGCGCAGCGAGTACGTCATCCCACTCCAGGGCAAGCTCGCCGCACGCCTGGAGCACCTGAAAGCAGACATCCAGGCCACCGACTCCTCTGCCCAGCAAAAGCGTCTGGAGAAAGAGTCCGACACACTCAAGAAACAACAAACCGAACTCCTGGCCTTCGACGAAAAACTCCGCCACTATGCCGACCGCCGCATCAAGCTAGATCTCGACGACGGCGTGAAAGAGAACTACGGCAAGTTCGGTTCACTCCTAGCTGAAGTGAAAACCGTGCACGGAAAGAAACCCGAGGGTCCGTGAGTCAGCATCCCTACCAAAGCAAGCTGCCCATCAACCTGGAAGACCTTCTCCGCCAGCGTCATGTTGAAGGCGAACGGATCGAGTACAAGGCTGGCTGGAACCCAGATCCGGTCATAAAGACTCTCGGTGCCTTCGCCAACGACTTCCATAATCTGGGCGGCGGCTACATCATCATCGGCCAGGATTGCGATAAAAACGGTGCTCCCGTGTTTCCTCCGGTGGGGATAGACCCCAAGTCCATCGACAAAATCCAACAAGACCTTCAGACCTACTGCAATCTCATCCAGCCTCCCTATTTCCCTCGATTGAGCGTAGAAACTCACCAAGGTCAAACGCTCCTCGTTCTTTGGGCTCCAGGCGGTCCCCATCGACCTTACAAAGCCCCCCGGTCAGTAACGGCCAAGAAAAAGGACTACCGGTATTTCATCAGGCGCTACTCTAGTACTGTAGAAGCCAAGGATGAGGACGAGCGGGAACTTATCAGCCTTACCGCGCGAGTCCCCTTCGACGACAGCTTACACCCTAGCGCCGGGGTCAGTGAACTTTCCAGACCTCTGATGAAACTGTTTTTAGCTGAGGTCCGAAGTGAACTCGCCTTGGGGCTTGAGGGACCCAACCCAATTTCGACCGAGTCCTTAGGACGCCAGATGAACGTAGTGGGCGGTTCTAGTGAAGACCTCAGGCCCAAAAATGTAGGTCTGCTCTTCTTTCACGAAAAACCCCATCTCTTTTTTCCTGTGACCCAAATCGACGTGGTCTACTTTCCAGACGGGGCTGGTGGAGACAAGTTCGAGGAGAAAATCTTTAAGGGACCGCTAGACCGCATCATCAGAGACGCTTTGAGCTTTATCGAGCGCAGTTATCTGAAGCAAACCATTATCAAGTATGATGACAGGGCTGAAGCCGACCGAGTGTGGAATTTTCCTTTCCCAGCCATTGAAGAGGCGGTGGTCAACGCTATCTATCATCGCTCCTACGAGATCCGAGAGCCGGTGGAAGTGAGAATCTCTCCCGACGACTTAGTGGTCCTCAGCTTTCCCGGACCAGATCGCTCGGTGAAGCTTGAGCAGCTGAGGCAAGGCAAAGCCGTGAGCCGACGCTATCGCAATCGCCGCATTGGAGAGTTTCTCAAAGAATTAGAACTCACCGAAGGGCGCTCTACAGGCATCAAAAAGATCTTGAGAGTGATGAAGGCCAACGGCTCTCCCGCCCCAGAATTTGAAACTGATGAAGAGCACAGCTACTTTATCACTCGTCTCTTCGTTCATCCTAAGACCATCCGAGAGGGTGACTCAGGAGTCGCCACCCCCCAAGCTACCGTACAAGATACCGCACAAGTCACCGCACAAGATACCGCACAGGTTAGGAACGTAAGCCATCAAGTGTCCCAACCGGTGGCAGACCTCCTGGAAGTCTGCCAGGGTGAAATGAGTCGAGGAGAGCTTCAGGACCGGCTAGGTCTGACTCACCGGCAACATTTCAGCTCTTCCTATCTCAAACCGGCCTTGGAACTAGACCTTTTAGAAATGACCATACCTGATAAACCCAATAGCAGAAATCAAAAGTACCGCCTCACCGAGGTAGGCCAACGTTGGCTCAAGGAGCAGCATAATGAAGGCTGAACAAGTAGACCAGGCCCTTCGCCAGAAGTTCATCACTGAGGAAGAGCGGCTCGTTTTCTGGCACGATGAGGCGGGCGAATTTACCGATTATGTGACAGAGGAGCTCGAAGGCGACCTGGCTACCGTGAAAGTGGTTGAACCAGCCAGGCTGGGTGGTCTCTCCACCAAACTCCTTTTGGAGCGGGAAGACCCCAACGGCCAATACCTGGTCTACAGCACTGGAGAGCGTCCGGTAGCCAAGGAAGATTGGCTGTTTGACATTCGGCTCTATAGCGCTGAATTCCACGCCGACATCGCCAGTATCTGGCTGCAGGAGCTGGGTCTCAAACAGCTCTACCTGCACGATCATCTCAAAGCCCGGGCTGCCTTCCTTAACAGCAAAGAGAGACGGCATAGACTGGCCAAACTTGTATCGAAAAAGGACGACGAATCGGCACTCGACCGGAAGATGCTCGCCGTCCTTGTCAACGCCACCGTTGCCACACCGTTTGCCATTCTTCGAGCCGTCTGTGATAGCCACGCGAACGCCCATCAGTTCAACCTTGAAAAGGAGCCGGAAATCCTGAAGACTGTTGAGAAAATGGAACTGCTCGACAGCTTTTGGGACGCCATGACCGAGCTGTTTGACTACCAGGCCGAAACGCCCACCGTGGCTGGACTGTTGCGTTGCCTCTTCTTTTCTGAGCTCTCCAGCCTCCTGGGTAAGCAAACGCCGCACGCCGTCACCCACTACTGCCTCTCCTCTACTGGCGCTAGAAACGCCGGCATCTTCCTCACCCAATGGCGAGACTCCAATGCAACCGCCGCCAGTCACGACGCTGCTGCCGAGGCCATCTGGAAAGAGGGTAAGGTAGACGGTCTTTTAGGTAATCTGGATCTTCCGAAATTGGAAAATGTGTTCACTTTTTGGGGCATTGAGAAACAGATCGTCTCCAGACTCAAACAGCAGTTACTGGATGATGCCTTACCTGTCGACGCCGATGCGATCTCGACCCTGGCCAGCAAACGGAAAGCTGGCCACTGGTTGGCCGGGCCAGGAAAAGATGAGATCAACCGGGTCAGCATGGCCGAGGCGTACGACGCTCTCGTGGCCGCTGCGGACCTCTTCGCTCTTCACTCCGAACATCGCAACCGACTATCCTTCGAAGACCCGGAGCAGCTCTTGTCAGCCTACCAGGCCGAGCTGTATCTTTTTGACCAGGCCTACAGACGATTCCATCTTCACGCCAAGCCCGCTGTCTCGCAAGGTTGGGATCTTTTGAAGACCCTGATTGAGAAAGTCGAGAAAGTCTACGATCACGGTTTCTTGCAGCCGCTAGCTATCGAGTGGAGCCGCTTGCTAGACCAGGGGTTCCTTTCAAGCTGGTCGCTCAAGAAGCTGCCTCCTCAGCAGAACTTTTTCAAACGAGTTGTCCAAGCCCACCTTGACGAAAGCAGTCGGAAAAGAGCCTTCGTTATCATAAGCGACGCCCTGCGCTACGAGGCGGCTCAGACGCTGTCCGAATCACTCAACGGGCGCGATGGCATGACGGCCAACATCTCGGCCCAGTTGGGCGTCTTACCCTCTTATACCAAGCTTGGCATGGCCTCTCTCTTGCCTCACAAGCGCCTTGCCTACGACAGCAAAGGAGAAGTCCTGGCGGACAACCAGGCGACATCAGGCATCGATGCTCGTCACAAAATCCTTCAGAGCGTCGAAGGCATGGCGTGCAAGGCCGATGACTTGAGCGCCATGACTACCGAACAAGCCCGCGATTTCACCCGGGACAGCAGGGTTGTCTACATCTATCACAACGTCATCGACTCTCGGGGCGACAGCGCCTCCACCGAAGGTGAGACCTTCGAAGCGGTCAGCGACTGCCTCCGGGAGATAGGGGACCTCGTTCGTTTCTGCTTTAGCAAGTTCAACGCCAGCAAGGTCTGGGTGACCGCCGACCACGGTTTTCTCTTTCAAAAAGAAGCTCCCGACCTCACCGACAAAAGCAAGCTCAGCCACAAGCCAAAGCACGCCGTCACGGCCAAGAAACGGTATGTCATTGGCCCGAGTTTAGGAACGTCCCCTGAGGCTCATCAAGGCAAGCTCAGCGAGACCGTCGGGGCGGAAGGCGAGATGGAGTTCTGGGTTCCACGCGGGACCAACCGCTTTCATTTCACAGGCGGTGCTCGTTTCATTCACGGCGGGGCCATGCCTCAGGAAGTCGTCGTGCCCATTGTCACCGTGACCCAGCTTCGCGGGAAGAAAGCCGAGAGCGCCAGGGTGGAAAAGGTGGGCGTTCAGGTGCTGGGCAACAAACACAAGATCACCACTCCCAAATATCGCTTCGAACTTCTCCAGCTGGAGCCCGTGAGCGACCGACGCAAGCCTATCACTCTCAGAGCCGCTATCTACGACGGTGCCAACCCCGTCTCTTCCATCGAAACTGTGACTTTTGAAAGTCAATCCGAGAATTACGAAGAAAGAAAGAAGCCTCTCAAGCTGGAACTGCTTAGCTGCGAATTTGACAAGAACAAACCGTACGACCTGGTATTGAGAGATGCCACGACCGAGGCCGAAGTGCAGAGGGTGCGAGTCGTGATCGATAGGAGCTTTGAGGATGATTTCTGAGCAACAAGAGACGACGAGCGATCTCAACACGCTTTTAAACGAGCATTTCGCCGGCAAGATCGTGCGTAAAGACCTGACCAAGATGGTTAAAGAGGGCGCGAACGTGCCTGTCTTTGTTTTGGAATACCTGCTCGGTAACTACTGTGCTTCTCAAGACGAAGAGATCGTGAAAGACGGGCTTGAGACGGTTAAGAAGATTCTCACTGATAACTTCGTTCGTCCCGACGAGGCTGAAAAGATCAAGTCCCTTATTCGAGAGCGCGGCAACTTCAAAGTCATCGACAAGATCAGTGTTGAACTCAACGAAAAGCGCGATGTCTACGAAGCGCAACTGGTGAGCCTGGGCATCAAGGGTGTGGAGGTCCCCACCCGTCTCGTCAAACAGTACGAGAAACTCCTGGTGGGCGGAATCTGGGCCCTGGTTACGATGGAGTATCTCTATGAGGAGGGCCAGAAAGGCTCGCCGTTTGGCGTCAGGACCCTCAAGCCCATCCAGATGCCGAACATGGATATGGATGAGCTGCGCGAGGGGCGCGGTCAATTCACCGCTGAAGAATGGCTGGACGTTCTCCTTCGCTCCTCCGGTATGGAGCCCACCAACCTGGAGCGGCGGGTCAAATGGCATCTCCTGGCTCGAATGATCCCGTTCGTGGAAAACAACTACAACGTCTGTGAGCTCGGACCCAGAGGTACGGGCAAGAGCCACATCTACAAAGAGGTCAGCCCCAACAGCATCCTGGTCTCCGGTGGTCAAACTACCGTAGCCAACCTCTTTTACAACCTTTCTCGACGACAGATCGGCCTGGTCGGTGTGTGGGATGTCGTGGCCTTTGACGAGGTCGCCGGTATCCGCTTCAAGGACCACGACGGTGTTCAGATCATGAAAGACTATATGGCTTCCGGCTCTTTCGTTCGCGGCCGAGACTCCCTCAACGCCTCAGCCTCCATGGTATTCGTGGGCAACATCGACAACGTCAAGATGCTCCTCAAGACCAGCCACCTCTTGTCCCCTTTCCCCGAAGCCATGATCGACTCGGCCTTCTTCGATCGCTTCCACTCCTACATCCCCGGCTGGGAAATCCCCAAGATGCGTCCGGAGTTCTTCACCGACCAGTACGGCTTCATCGTGGACTACCTGGCCGAGTTCTTTCGGGAGATGCGCAAGTACAACTATGGCGACGCCATCGGAAAGTACTTCAGGCTCGGTCGCGATCTGAACCAGCGCGACACCATTGCCGTCAAGCGCACCGTTTCCGGACTATTGAAATTGCTCTACCCCCACGAACAGTACAACAAAGAAGATGTCCGTCAATGCCTGGAATACGCCCTGGAGACCAGGCGCCGAGTTAAGGAACAACTCAAGCGGATCGGGGGCATGGAGTTCTTCGATGTTCACCTCAGCTACATCGACCTTGAATCCAACGAAGAGAAGATCGTTCGCGTTCATGAACAGGGCGGTGACTCCCTCATACCCGAGGACCCGCTAAGCCCCGGCTCACTCTACACCGTTTCCAGAGGAAGCGGCGGGCATCTGGGGCTTTATCGCCTGGAATCTCAGGTGACG
>CAZVVF010000152.1:0-7999 GCA_964630575.1 uncultured Burkholderiales bacterium
CGAGGAGATTCTGACGCGACAGTGCGGTGAGACCCCCGCTGCGGTCTACTTCAACACAAACCTGCTGAGCCAATCGAGTGGCTCGAGCGGAGTGCCCTGGCCCAACCGACCCTTTGTCAACGGTCCCTCAAAAGGGGTTATGGGCGCAACCTACGGCGCGAGTGCGACCAGTCACATTAGCTTTATTCGTTACGGCGTAGAATTCGTCAGTCGTTCAGAACCGTTGCTGCAACCGCCCATCATCCTACGCGTCTCCGACCCGACCCTCTCTAAGAACGTCTCCCAGACCGATGTTGTTCGCGACGACGCCTACGAAGAGTTCTTGGCCCGAATTCGTACAGAGATGAAGACCATGGGCCTCCAACTCACGAGCAAGCGTATCCCCGGCTACCAAAGAGAAGCCCTCAACAGGTTTCTCCAGACGTATCTCATGAGCTACATCGACATTCGAGTCTTCGAAGACCCAGAGAGACTCGCCATGATGGGCCCAGAGTTTCACAACCTCACTCGCTTTCCACTCTTTAGAATGGCGGGCGGCTCCTTCGCGTCCCTGGCCGATCTAAGAAGGGAATACCGCGAGAAGGGCTACCTTCTCTACTCCCTCGATGGTCGCTCTCGAATGACCCGTTGGCGAGGCGTCCTGCTCGTTATAGAAGCAGAGGAGCTGGTTGTCCTGAAAAAGTTCTTCTCGAATCTCCACGATTTGACTTGGCGTGAAGTTCTGGTCCTCTGCCAGGGAGGCCTGAAGGAGAAGCTCTCAGACGCCAAACGAAGGCCCATCGTCTGCCAGGTCAGTCACGAACTCTCGGCCTCTCGAAGCCTGACCCACTCGGTCTTGGTCAAGGTACCCGACGTTTACCCAACCGGTAAAACTGTCACCGTAAGAAGAGGGGGGATCTCTGGAACCACCGTGCCCGGAGTGCACGCAACCCTGATCATCGAGTCGGAATCTATTAGCAGCACCCTCGACTCTAGCAACGAACTCGCCAACCTAACGCGCTCGCTCAAGGAACCGGTGCAGAAACTCATCAAACAACTGGCCCACAGACTGAGCCATCCCGAGATTAGCAAAAATCAGTCTCGAGCGCGCTATGCCGAACTCTGCTGTGAACTGCTCGGCTATCTCCTCGAACGAGCAAAGCGCGGAGAGGCTGAAACGGACCTCCTGACCCAGCTGGGACAGACCGTCCTCACGAGCCCCATTTTGGGTCTCGAGGATGGTAGCCTTGTCAGTATCGCCGATCTCAGAACCTACATTCAGTATGCCGGCTCCGTGTTTCTCGGTGGAGCCTTTGTTGAGGGATTGGAATCCGGGGCTCTGGATCCGATGCCGGCGGCCCAAAAACTCCTCGACCATCTGCTTCACCCCTCACAGGTCATCAAGACCGACTCGGTCCGGGACCGCATCGCCAACGACCCCGAACTTCGCTTCGGCCTGCGGCGCCAAACCATTATGAAAGGTCTCTCAGCAGTCCCCAACCCTCAGCACGCCTTCGACTACTTTGCCACCGAAGCGGCAGCCCAAGAACGAGAACTGCTCCGACTGGAGAGAGAGTACAAAGAAGCCCTGGCCGGGTCAAAACTCTTCGTTCAACCGGATGAAGAGAGACTCCAGGCACTGGCAGAAGCTCTCGAGAGCCAGACCGACGACGATATCCCTCCACCGGTTCGAGAGGCTGAAGGGGCGCAAGGCGCTGATCCGGCCACTCCCTCAGCAGAGCCAACCCAAAACCACGACCCTCTACCCTCCCTGGACTCCGACCTCAGGGATCTGCGCCGTGCCCTTGGCGACTTCTGCTCGACTCCTGGAGCCGTTCACATAGAGAGACGCGAGGACACCTTCCACATTCGCCTGAGTAGCACTTGGAACTCGACGAGCAGTCACCGTGTTTATGTGCTCCTCGCAGGTCGAGAGGCGACATGCCTCACGCCGAAAATACCTCTGGAAGGCTTCATTCGGGTGGGGCCGACCCACACTCAGGACCCCCGAGAGCTTCTGGATGAAACCATCGAGCCACTCGTTCTCAAAGCGCTCCACACGCATAGCCAGGTCCCCTACAAGCACCATCAGCGGCAGCGCCTCAGAAACTGGCTCTTGGAGTGCTGCGAACTTCTGCCCCAATGGAAAGAAACGAACCGCGTTATCGCCTCAGAACTCTTCGACCAGCCGCTCGTCCCTTGCCTCGGCAATCGGTCGCTCTCCTGGCGTCAGCTCCTAGCCCAGGCGAAGGCACTCGGACAGACTCTCGTCAGCGAGGACAACAGCCAAAAACCCAACCCTGAATACGACATCCTTGCCTTCCAGGCTCCGTGGCGCGACTCCATCCTGCAGCACTTCGACTTTCCCCCTCAAACCATCGTGCCAGCGGTCGACTCCCCACTGGATTTCGAAGTCCTGATCAAGAGTACATGGCGAGACATCTATCACGTTGTGCAAGGTGCTGAGCTAGAGCTCCTGAGGCCCGAGATCATAGCAAAAATCACTCAAGACTCTTCCTTCTGGACCAGATGGAGAGCCGGTTTTTTGAGTTGGGATGCGTCCAGCAAACGCGTCTTGGTCAACCCCGAGCACAAACTCGGCAAGGCCCTCTTGGAGCGATTTCAGTCAGACCCCGGTTGGTCGTCGGTCTTTGCCTCGGCTCTTTTCTCGACCATCAATCGAGGGCTCGAAGCGGTGGAAGACTCACACGAGCGAGCCTTTCTTCAGGGGCTGTTAGACCTCACCGAGTAGACCCTCTAGCAAGCTCCCTCTAAAAAGCGAGCCGTGTCGCGTGCTATCAGAAGTTCTTCGTTTGTGGGAATCACGTAGACTTTCACAGGAGAGTGGTCCGCCGAGACCACCCAGCCTCGCGAATCTTCGGGTCTTGCCAAGTTCTTCTCCTCATCCAAAAGGATCCCCAACGAGTCCAGATCGCTGCAGATCTGGGCCCGAATCTCAGAGGAATTTTCACCGATACCCCCGGCGAAGACAACAGCCTGAACCCCATTGAGTTGGGCCATGTAGGCCCCGATGTATTTCTTGACTCGAGCGCAGAACATATCGATAGCGAGACCCGCCCTGCGGTCTCCCGTGTCCTTCCGCTCAAAAAGGAGGTCCCTCATGTCCCCGGTGAGACCGGAGATTCCCAGCAATCCAGAATTCCGGTTCAAAATCATGTCGACCTCTCCCACGGAATAGCCCTCAACCTCGCAGAGAAACTCTATCAGCGAAGGATCGATATCGCCACTGCGCGTGCCCATCATCAACCCCTCTAGGGGCGTCATCCCCATGCTGGTATCCACCGAGCAGCCTTTGTCAATAGCACACGCCGAACAGCCATTGCCCAGGTGCAGGCTGATGATCTTGACCTCCTCTCGCTTCAAGGATTCGAGCTTTCGGTATCGATAAGCGATGTAGCGGTGAGAGGTTCCGTGGAAACCGTAGCGGCGTAGCGAGTGTCGTCTATAGAGTTGATAGGGCACCGCGTACAGATAGTTCTGGGCTTTCATAGAAGAGTGAAAGGCGGTGTCAAAAACCGCGACCTGCGGCGTGCCCAGCCCGAGCAGTCTCGTGACAGCTTCGATCCCTTTGATGTTACCGGGATTGTGGAGCGGAGCCAGGTCTATGCAGTCACGAATTCCATCCAACACCTCTGCATCGATCACAGTCGAGGTCTTGAACTTCTCCCCACCGTGAACGACTCGGTGTCCCACAGCATGGATATCACTGGGTGAGCGAACCGCCTTGAGGCCGGACTCCTCAGACACGACCCAACTCACGATCTGCTCAACCGCCTGGCGGTGATCCCGAATGGGGCGAGAATCTCGCAAGACCACGGCATCGTCAATGCGAATCGTGATCTGCGACTTGCCGCCTATGCGATCGATGATCCCCTGAGCCAAGCATCTGTCGTGATCCTCGGCCATCATATTCAAGTCCGTTTGGATCAACTGGAACTTGCACGTCGAGGAGCCACAGTTGAGGACCAAAATATTCATAGCACTACTCCTGACACAAAATCATTCGCACAGCGTCGAAGCGCCACTGGGCTCCCTCTAGGCAGTTCAAGACTTCGGATTTCTGCTGTTCGAGTTCGGCCAGTGCCAGCTCGGTGAGGTGGTCGCGTTGGACTTCGGCCAAATGGGAGAGTCGGGCCTGCTCGCGGTCAAAGAAAGATAGCGCCGCCTCGGTGGCCATCTTTTTCACGCGAACAGTCTCGCTCGCCAAAACCGCTTGCGCCCCTTCCTTCAAGGTTGGTCGCAGGTCGCTGGTTCGAGTCAACAGCGTCTCCACCACATCTGGGGAGAGGCGCTCCAGGGCTCTCTCATCGATCGGACCGACTCCGGGCAAAAGATTGCCCTTCTCCACTCGCCCGGAGAGGTCTCCCGAGAGAATCACAGTCTGCACCGGCAAGAAACGCCCCAAACTCAAGCGCTCTGGCCCCTCCGCCTCTAGGACATAGAGAAACTGAAAGCAGACCGTTGTGCGCTCGGCACCCTTCCAGCGTGCCGCGGCAGCTTTGCCAACCCCTTCGTCGAGGATAATATCCAGGGTGTTTTGCACCAGACGGTGTTCAAAATGTAGGAACTCAACGTCATCGCGCCGGTTGGCCAGCGTCCGGTCAAAGGTGACCAAGGCGCCGCCTGGCGGAAGCCCGGGCAGAGCCTCGATGAACATCATGCCTCCCCCTCGAACGTAGTAGAGTCCCTGATCACCACGCGGCTCGAGACTGACTCCCAAAGAGTCTAGAAGTTCCCCCAGGTCATCCTGGAGGTGGGAGGAGAGGACGGACTGCTGCTGTTCCACTCGCTCTCGAAGCTGCTCAGCCTTCACAGGGTCAAAGGACATCCTGTCGATCAAGGGGTCGACGGCTTGTTCGGCCTGAGACTGGGCCTCCTCTGTCCAGGCTTTCACCTCAACCAACCAGTCTTGAAACTCCGGCGATTGGGGACTCACCTCGGCGAACTCACGGAGACGGGAGCCGAAACGCTCAACGGCCTTCTGCCCCTCAGTGAGCGGCCTGGTGAAAGCGTCGAGTCCCTCGTGCAGCCAAGCAAAAACGACCTTGCGCTTAAGATTCGCCTGTGGGAGAGGAACGTGGACTGTCACTCTCTGGGTTTGCCCTATGCGGTCCAATCGACCGATGCGCTGCTCCAGTTTGTCCGGGTGATGCGGCAGGTCGAGGAGTACCAGATGATGGGCCACCTGAAAGTTTCGTCCCTCACCGCCAAGCTCGGAGCACAAAAGTACCGAAGCGGGCTCATCCTCACCCGGAGCCCCGCCGGTACGGTTGAACCAAGCGGCCTGGCGGTCGCGCTCCAACAGTGACATCGTCTCGTCGAAGCGGGCGACAGACAGGGTCGTTCGCTCTGCCAAAAGTTTGGCCCAGCGACTGACATCGGCCGTCGACTCCACCATCACGAGGACCTTTTCCCCGGTCTCTTTGAGTTGACGCAAGAGTCCGATCAGAAATTGAGACTCGTCGGCGTCAGCGATCTCGTGAGGCACGACCTCCCGACCCGAAAACAAGTTGGCCAAGCGAGCACGTCGATTTCTGATAAGACTCCGACCCAAACCATGGCGGTCTACCAGGCGCTGTAGGACTTCGTCTTTCTTCCCCTGCTCCACCAGATCCGTCAGGTCGTCGTCAGAGGGAAAAGCAGCCCGCAACTCGGCCACCAGTGGTTTCAAATCCTCCGCATCCTCGATCCGGCGAGCCAAGTCTGCCACCAGAGACCATTCCTCACCGTGCTGCTGAAGACTCTCGGGGTCCGGGTACCGGATCGGGTCGAGTTGATGGAGAAGGCGGAAGAGACTGTCCTGCCCGCCCAACGATGGAGTCGCCGTCAGAAAGAGAACGGCTCCACTACGCTCGGCCAGTATCTTGATGACCTCATCATCGTAGAAGTGGTGAGCCTCGTCTACGATGAGCAGCTCTCGCTCGAAGTCGGCCGGCAAAAACTCGAGGTCGTCAGCGGGGATGAGAAGGTCCTGGGGCCACTCGTCGAGGTCCGGGTCAAAGAGGGTGAGGGGACGGGCAAACCTGCGATAAAACTCAGCCAGCCACTGTCCAACGAGCGCTCGTGGAGCGACCACCGCGACAGAGTGGGCCCGCCCGAGAGCCCCTAAGCGAACCCCGATGAGGCCGGCTTCAATCGTCTTTCCAAGCCCAACCTCGTCGGCCAGAAGAACTCGGGGACGCCACATCTGAGAAACTCTTTCGGCGACGTAGAGTTGATGAGGGAGTAGCTCTACTCTCGCTGACCCCAAACCGCGATGCTCCTGGGAACGTCCCAAGGCTCGACACTGATAAGCCCGAGTTCGAGACATAAAACTAGATGGTGATCCCGGCTTTCCTACGGCCAGGGCCGACATCGGATCGGAGTGACGCAGATCAACGCTCAGTTGCAACTCGGGGACCACCTCCCCTTGCGAGGTCTCGTAGCAAAGGCCGCTATCGGTCTCTCGAACTTCGGTGACCAGATAGTCGACGCCAGAGACACTGGTGATGGTGTCCCCTGGCTTGGCCTTAAAACGGTGTACAGCCGTAGTATCGGCGCTATAGGTACGAACGACGTCAGCTTTGGCAAAAAGAACTTGAAAACGGCGACCGACGGCCTCGGTCACTACTCCAAGGCCAAGTTGAGGTTCCGCCGGAGCGAGAACTCGTTGACCAGGACAGTAGGCATGGATACGCATCCGCGCCGGTTCTCACGGCAGGGGAAGGATCCTGCTTCTGATAAGCGGAAGCGCTGACCATGAAGTTAGACGCGATGCTATGTGATTTTGCTACGGTCCGGGAGGGACTTCTCCACATTCTGGGCGGCGGTATCAACCGCCTCTGGCGGGAGGAATACCCCGCTCCCCTGGGAGTGACACTGGGCCTTCTCTTCGAGGTCCATCCCACCGAAATGGATTCCGAACACACCCTAGAGGTCGTCATGATCGACGCCGATGGCAAAGAGATCGGCAACGTGAGTGCAGATTTTGCCATCGCCCCAGACCCCGACAACGGAAGGCCTGGCGAAACGCTGATCCTTCCCCTGGTCGTACCCCTTCAACAAGTCGTCTTGCCTGGAGCAGGAGCCTACTCGGTGGAAGTCCTGATCGACGGACAGCACAAACGGTCCCTGGGAGTCCTAGCGGCCGAGCCCTTTGGCGAGAATGACCGAAGAAGTCGCGGACGAACAGGCGGAGGCCTCAACTGAATGATTCTCGGATTCCGCCTAGACCGCAGCCGAACGTTTTGCCTCTTGCTGATCCTGCTGCTGGCTGGTCTGATGGGACCCACCCTCGCCGATCGAAGACGTCCTCCAAAAGGCTGGACGAAAGTGGGCCAAGTCGAGGGACTCCTGGGCACGGATTGGTACACCAGCAAAACTCGAACCTGCCTGGCCTATGCCAGTGGAGAAGACCTCGAATATGTGGCACCGGTGGTGGCTGGCCTAGACACCTCCTATGAAGTGAACGCCAACTTTATGGGATTTCGCGCCCAGGGCCCTCTGGAGTTTTACTTCTTCCCCATGACCGAGCCAGCGCATACCCACCCCAAGTTCCGGTCTCGCGTAGGAAATATGTCAAAGTTTGCCGGCCTCGCCCTGTCCGGCACCAAAATATGCTTGGTCAATCTGGGAAGCCAGAAAAACGCCACTCCTTTCACGACCTGGGAGATCGAAGCCACCTCACGACACGAGATGAACCATCTCTTCGCCTTCCAGAAAATTCGCACTGGAGGCTGGTCCTGGTTTCTCGAAGCGATAGCGGAGAACATTGAGCAAACCGTGCTGCCTCCGAGTTCTCAAATGGGCGTCAACGAATACAAGAGACTTCTCAAGGGCTACAGGAGCGAGGATGCTTCCTGGGCGGCTCTCACCGCAGAGCGCAACAACAACAGCGTCGACTCCTACCGTCAGTTCGGTGAAATCCTCTCCTCCATCATCTCTTTTCTCAGTGAGAAATACGGCCGAGATGCCGTGGCCAAGATTCTCAGAGCAGCCCCCGGCAAGAGTCCTGACGAAG
>CAZVVF010000153.1:0-7989 GCA_964630575.1 uncultured Burkholderiales bacterium
TTCGAGCGCTGCAACGAGTGCCGACCTCCTCATCAGCGCTCTCGGGGATATCGTTGCGGCGGCCCCCAACAATACGATACTCGTCGATGGTGCCATCGAATTCAGGACAACCACAGGCGATGTATCGCTTCAGAACGTCGATCTGACCTCACTGCGCGGTGGAGGCATCACCCTTGAAGCGGTCGACTCCGCCTCCACACCGACGGGTGGCGGGTCGATCTTCTTGCCCAACACCCTGGATTCAGCCGACAATATCAATCTGACCGCCTGGCGAGATATCACCACCAGCGGAACGGTCATGGAGTTTAGAGATCCAGCGACCTTTACAGCCCTGACCGGAGATGTCGTTCTCGGTGCCAGCGCGATCAACCAAGCAGCGGTTGCCGCCTCAACCGGTGAACTCACCGTCACCGCCGGTGGCGAGATCGATCTGGGCTCCTCGCAGATCGAGACCCGAGGTACGTTCGACGACGATGTGGATCTGACCGCCGCCGGGGATATAAGGCTCGGCTCAAGCATCATTACAGTGGATGCCAACGGGGGCCCTACCACGATCACCTCAACCGGTGGAAGCGTGGATCTTGGCACCAGTCAGTTGGACCTTGATTCGAGCGCTGCAACGAGTGCCGACCTCCTCATCAGCGCTCTCGGGGATATCGTTTCGGCGGCCCCCAACGGCAGCAATCCCGCGAATACGGTCTTGGTCGACGGAGATGTATCCATCATCTCCAACAACGGTAGCGTGATCTTGCCCAACTGGGACCTCGACATGGTTCGCATCGGCAGCGACTTGTTGGTCCGTGCCGGCGATGGCTCCATCAACCTCGGCCAGAGTTCGATGACGGGGAACGACGGGGCGCTGCTACAAGCGCAAGGGCTCACCGGTGACATCATCTTTACTTCCGCTCATCTGGATTTCGACGAGAACGTTCGACTGGAAGCTGCCAATGGCGATGTTCTGCTGGGCACAGGGTCCATCGTTGTCACAGATCCCAATCAGGATCTTGAGGTCTTCGCAGGGGGCACTCTGGATGCATCGAGTGTCACTCTCACCGTACCGGATCGCTTAGCACTCCTGGCCAACGGACAGGTCTTGGCCAACGGCAGCGCTGTGTCGGCTTCGGATATTGAGATCTTTGGATTTGACCCAGCCACCTTGGCTCCTGACGTCAACCGGGCGGTGGCTCAGGGTGTCACTCTGGGGCTGGTTACTGCGGATAATATCGATCTCTCGGTTCTAGCCACTGGCGACATCAACATCAGTCACACGGGCGGAGGTTCTATCACCACTGAGCGCCTCGGTCTAGAAGGCAACGGGGGATCGGGGTCACCGAGTTCCATCAAGTCAACAGGCGGAGACGTTACCCTGGTCAGTGACGGGACCATCAACCTGGGTAAGAGTGGCTCCGACAACGGAGACGCCTTTGTGAGGTCCGAAGCCGCGGCTGCGGTGACCATTCAAGCGGCCACGATCAACTCGGTAGTAAGCGGGACCGGCACCCTCGACGCCCAGTCCAACGGCACTGTCAGTATTGTTGGGCCGACTTCTACCCAAGCCTTGGAGGTGAGTGCCCCCGGAGTGACCGTCGACCTCTCATTGTCGCCGTCTGCTTCGAGCCGGGTCAATATCGTGGGTGACAGCGACTTTCTCAATGTCGCCGGAAACCTATCGGATATCGAAGTCACCGAACTGATCAGTGGCAATCAACTGACCGTAAAGCCTCAGACTTCGGATCGCGTCCTTAGCGTTGATCCTCTCTCTATCGAGGGCATTCTCTACACGGACCAAGTGGGTGTAGCTCTGGGAACCATCAACACAACCAGCGCTCAAACCCTGGCCGTGCGAGTGGAGAACGGTGGAAGTATCACAGAGGCACTAACCGGCTTTGCTCTCAACACGGCGGGCGACCTGTTGCTGAGTGCAGATGGCAATGTTGGGACCGCAGCAGCACCCATAACCGTGCCGGGCGGTAGGCTATCAGTTGTCTCCGGTGGAGAGGTGAACATTCAAACCACGGCAAGCGATCTCGTCGTCTCCGATGTTCGATTGCTGGACCCCCTTGGCAACGAAATGGCATCGGGCGAAGGGATAGAGGGCTCATCTGACGTTTCTATCCGATTGAACGGGACGGGAGCTCTTTTGACTCAGGAGCAAGACATACGTTCCACATCGGCCGACGTGGCTATCGATATCGAGGATGGACAGATCGTCCAGAGCGCTGGTCCTACCAATCCAGCACCAACAATCTCGGCCAAGACGCTGGCACTTTCGGTCAGTGGCGACATCGGAAGTTTCGATGGGAGCACCGACGTGCCGATTCGAGTGCAGGTGGATTCCGTCGTCCTCGACGGCGGTGCCGATGTGATCTTAGAGCAAGCGAACGGCGACTTGGAAGTCGTGGGTCAAAAGACGATCGGAGGCAACAGTTACACCACCACCGGAGCGGCTGGAGACCTTCGTTTGGTAGCCGGCTCTGGAGACCTCACTGTCTCGACAGACTTGACCGTGGGAGGCGAGACGGCTTTGGTGACAGGTACTGATTTGACTATCAACCCTCAACTACTGCCGGGGTCGGTGAGTCTGAACGGCAGTATAACCAGTGGTCAAAATTTGGTCATCCTGTCAAACGGGGATATCGTTCAAAATTCGGGAATTTTGGCTGCCCCCGCTATCGGTTTGGGTGCAAACGGTACAGTGGGAAGCCCCGGCCAACCTATCAATATCGCGACCGATGAACTCGCTCTCAACCCTAGCAACGGTTCCGTCTCGGACTCGAACGGCTTCACTCAGGTCGAGAGCGTGTCGGCAGTAGGGGTAACCGTGAACCAAGGTGTGCCAATCGTTCCCGAGCCCCCCGTCGACCCCACCCCTGGGCCAGTCGAACCACCCGAAACCGGTCCAGGATTCTCGACTTTCAACCCCAGCGACTTCGAGCCGAAGATCCAGGAGTTTGAAGACCCCACCTTCGCCCAGAACAATCCAGACCTGGTAGAGGATGCACTAAGGGAGATGCTGCACGACGAAGTCCTCGAGTTTCTTGAGCCAGACCCCACGGCTCTTCCTCTCGGTTGGTTCAGCGATGAAGACTTTCTTCGGAGAAAATTCAGGCGCTGAAGCCCCTGCCGGTTTCAGTTCACTTTCGTTGTAGGGAACGAACGTAGGAGGTTAGTGCCCAGATCTGCTCGTCGGTCATGGACTCCTCAAATGTGTGGGAGAACTTCGGGAACCCATACTTGATCGAGCGGAAGATGCTGAGGTTCAGGTCGCCAAAGTGATAGTTTGGGGTGTATTGCAAGCTCTCTGGTGGAGTCATGTTGATGCTCTCGTCATAGCCTTCGCCATTGAGCGACATTCCGTGACAACTGATACAATACGTCTGCGATAACCGCTTGCCCTCAGCCACGCTTTCCGGTGTGGAGGGGGGCGGCGTTAACACCTCCACCGCGGCATAGCCGGGCAAGCCCCAGGCGTTCGCTTTCAGGTCGGACAGGAGTTCGCTCCGAGTGGCAGGCTCCAAAGCGAGAACTGTGCTGCACAACGCCATCGTCAAAAAGGCTAATGTTCGGGAGAGAGGTTTATTCATGACCGGCAGTTCCGGAGTGAACGGAATGTCTCCTCTCGGGAGAGTTCGCAAGCTATGGATAGGCCACTCCAGTCCGACCTGCTCATTCGGTCGTCAGCGGGCCTCGGTGGCTCTCCTCTACCTGCGGCGGAGTTTTGCTAATAATATAGTCGAGAGTATCCTTGATCCAACAGAGTTCTTCGTTGCTTAGCCCGCGACCGATCCTAATCTCGACTGTGTCGCTGACGGCGTGTAGATATTGACCCATTGCTCGGGGGTTAGAAACTGCATCGACACCCCGGAGCTCTAACTCCTCGAGTTCGGTGAGTGGGATCGTCTCGATGCTATTGCCAAAACGATCCAGAGTAGCCAAGCATAGACACTCTCTGTCGATGGTCAACCTTCGCGGCGATAAGAACTCTCGCGATGTCATCCTCACAAAAGTGAAGACCACAACCGCGAAAATGCCAAAGCCTAGTAGGACTAGAGCCATCGCGAAAAATCGAAGGTCGGCTTGGCTGTACATGCTGATCGCCGGCTGACCAAAAAGACCCGCCAGCAAAACTCCCATAATGATGAGAACGAATACTGAACAAACATGAATGACTCCCAACCCGGAAGGCGGAATATCGAAGCAAGCCTTGTCATTTGAGATATCGAGGCTGCACTTCGCCCCGGCAGGTGCTGGAGAGAGTTCCAGTTTTATACCTCGTCGAAGTATCCGGTCCCGCACAGTTTCATCTAGAGTCCCGGCTTCTCGAACAACCTCCGTGTGGCGAGTACTGTCCTTGATACCGAGGTTCATGAATTTGGCCACCTGCTCGGCCAGGCGCCGAGCCTCAAGGGATTCGCGAAGCTTACGGATAGTGACTTCGTGACTCCCGCCTATCGCTTCAACAGGGTAGACTGTGCGTCTATTCTTCCGACTACCCTCAACCCTACTGGAGACTCTCACCCAGTCGAAATCCTGCCAAGAGTACTCTGCTGTCTTGAGGGTGAACAACAAGTTCCACCAGGTATACAAGACCTTCTGCTCAGCATCAAAAGTAACACCAGACTTTGCAAAAAGTAAGGCGGTACCAACAAACGAAAAAAGGACAGCAAGAAGGATTCCCCTGATTGACTCGCCAGGCTCGTAGCTTATCATAAAAAGTAGGCCTGGAAGCTCGAAGAGCAGCATTTTGAGACCGACCAAAAGGCAAGGCAGAGCAAAAAACACTTTTATAAGAAGGGGAATGTTGGAGTTCACCAACTTGAGCTTGCGCGGTTCCATAAAGAACAGATTTCCCTATAATCATCAACCAACCTTCATGTAATGCTTGAGGAGAAACTTCAAAAGGGTCGATCGAGCCGCAACGAGAGACCTGACTCGGCAGGTTACAATCTCTCTTGTCGTCGAAAATCCTTGTCCCAATGGCTTCCGGCAGACATTCCCTAGTACGCTTTTACAAGTTCGTGACGCCCTTGTGACGATTGAGATCAAGAATATAACGGCACCGAAAAAACCTCGTGAAGATTAGGAGAGAAAATCATGTCAAGACCTGGAAGTTGGATAGATAACGTCAGAACAACCCCCTACGGTTCCGGCGGTCGTTACCCTACGGGGCATGCCTCGAAAAGACCCGGAGACTGGATCGACAACATCAGAACCGATCACTACGGTTCGCAGACTGATCCCTACTCCGAGCGGATGAATCCCAGAGATACTTATACCCCATCAACCCAAACGAGCAGACCCAAGCCAATCTGTGGAATAGGGCGAGACTGGGGTTGGTAAGCCTTCGAGCTCACAGTCCCCGCCGAGTCTGGCTGGGTGAGGCCGCACGACTTATCGCCGGACTGTAGGAAGTTCACGCCCAAGAGCATCTCTTGAAGCCAGTTGTCGGCGCGCCCCAAACCTGTGATAAGCTCTCCATGGGTCACCGCCCCCTCCAGTCCGCCAAAACCTTCCGCATGGTATTGATGCGTGTGGCCAAAGCCGGATGACTTTGCCCACCCTGATAAGCTGCTTGACCAAACGTTTTTGACTTGTGACCCGCAAGCTTCTCCAATGCACTCATCAGCCCATCGACAGAATATCCAGCCTGAGTAGCATAGCGGAGACCCTTTTGGTCTGCATCGATCTCGTCTTGATGCTGGAACTCACTCGCTGTTGCAAAGTCTTTGTGGTCGCTCCATGTCTCTACTTTCTGTTTGATCTCTCGCTCAAGGTTCCTTATCGGGCGATCAAGAGAGCTGGCTTCTCGATAGGCCTCTGACGCTTCTTCTTGCATCTCGCGGATATTGTCCGGGTGCTGCATCTGACGCGCGAGTGCGTCGGCCCGCTGGGCTTGGTCTCGCAACTCCGCTCTTCTGGCGACCAGTCTCTTCCATTCGGCCTCCTTCGCTAGCACCTCGGTTTTAAGTCTATTGGCGGTATTCACGTTGTAGTGTTGCTCTTCTAGGTCTCTGCGGCAGCCGTGACCAATCTCGTGGGCAAGGATTCCTGCCAACTCATCGTCACTCAGCTTTAGGGCCAGAAGCCCGTCCGTCACGGCAACCCAACCAACGCCCGTACAGAAGGCATTGGGACTCGATTCAGAGACGATGACAAAGTTCCATTGAAGTCCGGGCATGTCGGAAACATCAGCCAACTCCTGGCCAATTTTCTGGACTTTCTCCAAGTCGGGATGGCTGGCCAGTTGCGGAGATTTTCGAAAGACCTTCTCCATTCGAGCGGCCGCGGCGTCGTACTCTGCGCCCTTTCTTCGGGGAGCTTTCGCGCGCGCACTCTTACCTTCCAAAGTTGAAGGCGCAACATAATCCGTGATGCCCAATTCCTTGTTCACGCGCTTCTGGAAACCGAGCGCTTCGGCTAGAGCGACAATAGGGATATTCGCCTCAGAGTCTGGGCCAAAGGGCTCCGTTATGACGGTATCATCCACTCTTATCTCTCCAGACTCCGGGTCGAACAGGCAACGTTCCAGTTCTTCTTCGGTGAAGTAGTTGGAAAGCGAGTCGTGAGAAACGTAGGCGGTCGGTTGGTGAGACTTGGTTGGGACGGCTCTGTTTCGGATGTAAAGTTCGGCGTGGGCACTCGTGAGACAGAGAGCCACCGAGAGACATAGAAAAATTCGAAAAAGCTGATTCTTCAAGGGTTCTTCCTCCAAAATAGTGTGAATTCAACTTAGAACCGTTGACTGACAAAGTATGTCAGTCTGCCAAGAAGATCCTCCGGTCAAGTCATTCTCCGAGATTTGAAAATTCGCTTGCAATATAATTGCAACCGGGACTGGCTACTCTTTTCTCCCAGACCGAACAACAAATAGGGTCTGACAGGAAAGAGAAAATCATGGACTTTTTATTCGAAACGGCAAAAAGAAATTTGGACTTTTGGGCCGACATGCAAAAGCGCAACGAAGCTGCCGTCGGGGCGATACTGGATTGCGCCACCGCAACTCGTAAGCAGACTTTCGCAACCGCTGAAGCAATGCTCGACTTGATGTCTGCCCAGGGCAACGCGATAACCCAAGCCGCTCAAGTCAACGAAAAGGTCATGGAAAATGCCGTGCGCAAGAGCAGTGAAGCCGTCATCAAGACGGCCGAGAAGATCGCTCGGAGCCAAAAACCCAGCTCTTAAATTGGACTGTAGGAAGTTCAAGCCCATTTAGCCCCGGTCAACCTTTTCCAGTTCATTCTTACCGTGTCTGTTCATCGAGGTCTGCCGCACCATCTGACGGCGGAGGACTCGGACGATTGAGGCGACCATAATCATAACTGAACCGGGTGTCGTGATACCCTGGGTGATGTTTCCGGGAGATTGCCGGGGCGCGAACAGATTGTGCCTGGTTTGTGAATTTGGGATAAACAGCCTTGGTGACCCGGTCATTCGCCAAGAGTAGTTCGCCCGATCTTGAGGGTGCTTCTCGTTCGCGGCGAACCCAGTAATGGTAGGGTTCAGGAGCCACTATCGAAGACTCTAACATTCCCGGTCTCCAGGACTTGGGGACCTATGGGGGACCGGTTTGGCCGGCAATTTGCCAAGCCCATTCATCGGGATTCCAGGATCCTTCATCGTCGCCCAGGGCCGGCTCCAGGAATATCTTGGCAGCTTTCCACACATCCTCGAGGTTCTTCCAAGGAAGCCGATTGCTCGAAGCTAATCTGCCATATGGGGCCTCCCAAAAGTCAGGCGGGACAGCGAATACATCAGGGATGGAATGCGTCTGCCTTTGTTCGAACGTCATTCGAATGGCAGCCCTAACCTTTTCAAGATCCAGTTCACGCAAAGTGGCTAACAAAGCGATATCCGGCAAGTCTTTCACCCGAGAGTTTGGTCTGGGTCGAGGCAAGGTGTAGGCGTGGAATTTCTCAGCCAGGTGGAGCTCGACCGGATATAGTTGAAAAACAGACGATTCAACACCCGCAAACTCTAGGAAGGATAGCG
>CAZVVF010000154.1:0-7988 GCA_964630575.1 uncultured Burkholderiales bacterium
GAGCGCCTGTTCCCAGCATCTGGAGCCATTCGGACCACTCCTGTCCGAAGAGGTCTGTGACCAATGGAGAGCCCACGATGTAGAGGCTTCCGCACAAGGCTATGGAGCCTAGAAGGCTCACGATCTGATTGGCGCTGCGCGCTGAAACGAAAAGACCTATCGAGAGGTAGGTGGCACCGAGCAGAAGGGTGGCGAAGTAGCCCGCGATCACCGGCCCCCAGTCCAGATCTCCAAGAAAGCTGACCGTTATGGGAAAGGGAAGGGTGATGATCAGGGCACAAGCCAGTAGGGTTAGGCAAGCTAGAAATTTTCCTACGACGAACTGCCAGAGTGGCACAGGTGTGGTCAGCACGTGTTCGAGAGTTCCGGTTCGGCGCTCCTCGCTCCACAGGCGCATGGTCAAAGCTGAGCACAGGAAGATCAAGAGGATCGGCATCCACTCAAAGAGGGGGCGAGCGTCGGCGATGTTGCGGGCGAAGAACGCCTCTCCCCAGCAAACTGCAAAGAGCGAGATGCCGGCAAAGGTGGCTAGAAAGAGATAGCCCACAGGGGAGGTGAAGAAGAGGGTCGTCTCTTTTAAGGCGATTCGTCTGATGTGACTCCAGGGGGAATTAGAATTAGAATTAGGATGCATGGCGAACCTCCCTCTCGGTTTCGGTGTGGGAACTAATGTTTCGAACAAGAGTCTCAAGGTTGCGGGTGATCGGGCGGAGTTCGTAGAGCTTTCCTCCTGCCTCAGAAACCTTTGCCGCAAGTTCTGCACTGATCTGATAGTGGTCCGGACCCTCTGCGAGGGTCAGGTGAAAGCAGGAGTAGTCTTCCGGGTGTTCCCCACGGGTCTGGCTGGATTGAGTCCAGGCTTCGACCGTCTTGAACCCTTTGAGGATCTCTTCGGTGGAGTCTTGGGCGAGGCTGGTGGCCAAGACCATCTCACTACTCTTTCGCAGGTCATCGAGATCGGCGTCGATGGCCAGTTTTCCGCTGTTTAGAATCAGGACACGGTCACAGAGAGAATCGACCTCTTGCATGATGTGGGTCGAAAGTATGACCGTGGCTTTTTTGGAAATTTCTCGGATGAGGACTCTCATCTGCTCTGTTTGAGACGGGTCGAGCCCGTTTGTGGGTTCGTCGAGGATCAGGATCTTGGGCTTGCCAAGGATCGCCTGAGCCACGCCCACTCTCTGCTTGAAGCCTCGGGAAAGGGAGGATATCGTGGCGAAGAGCTTCTCTTCGATGCTGGTTTGATTGACCACTCGCTTGACCTCTGGAACTCGCTCATTGGGGGCCAGGCCTTTCAGTTCACAAATGTAGTCGAGGTAGTCGGCGACAACCATTTCAGGATAGATAGGAAGACTCTCTGGTAGGTATCCCAGTTTGGATTGGAACTGAAGAAGGTTGCTGTCGATCCGCTCGTCATTGAGTTCGACGTAGCCCGAATCGGGTTCGAGATGCCCTGTCAGCATCTTCATGATGGTTGTTTTCCCGGCTCCGTTGTGGCCGAGAAGACCAACGATCTGGCCTGGAGAGATGGTAAAGCTCACATTGTCCACAGCTCTAAAATCACCGTAGCTGCGGACCAAGCTGACTGCTTTCAGCATGGTATTCCCCTTTGTTTCGCTCTTACGATAATTGCAGAGGCACTCCGTTCGAGAGTCGCTCTGGTGCCCTATGAGACAGGCTTCTTTTTTTTGTGCCAAAGAGGGCGTATGAGCGTCATAAGCAGACTGTTAGAGAAATGTTAGAATCGGCGTTTCGGTCCGCTGTGGCCTAGGAGAGAAAAGCGCGCTCAGGGCTGTCTTGAACGAAGGCTGACCAGAGCGAGAGCGACACGACTTCTGGAATATTTGAGACAAGCCGATCAAGGCAGGAGTATAGTGGGTCAACTCTGGGTAAGAAGCTTGGAGAATCCCACTGTTCCTCGGCGCATGAAGGTGAGGAACACCAAATCAACAACATGGATTGATGGTGGAACGACGCTTGTGATAAAATTCACAAACTAGGAGTTAGGATGACTTTAACAAGGAGCCGGTCTCGCGACCTTTTGGCTCAAGCCGAAACATTGATGCCAGGTGGCGTGAATAGCCCTGTTCGGGCTTTTCGTGCTGTGGGGGGAGAACCCGTGGTTATCGAGTCTGCCTCGGGCTGTCGAATTCGAGATGTAGACGGTAACGAGTATATTGACTATGTCGGCTCCTGGGGCCCTATGCTTTTGGGGCACGCCCACGAAGAGGTGATCCTGGCCGTCGAAAAGGCTGTGCGCTCGGGACTCTCATTCGGTGCGACGAACCCTTGTGAGGTAGACCTTGCGGCTCTGGTCGTCGAAATGGTGCCGTCGATAGACAAGGTCCGCTTGGTCAACTCCGGTACCGAAGCGACGATGAGCGCTGTTCGACTCGCTCGTGGGTTCACAGGTCGACACGATATCATAAAGTTTGCTGGCTGTTATCACGGACATTCCGATTGCTTGCTGGCCAAAGCCGGCTCGGGGGCGATGACGCTGGCGCTTCCGGATTCTGCGGGAGTCCCACCAGCGGTGACCCAGAATACGGTGATTTTGCCCTACAACGACCTCGCGGCCGTAGAGCAGGCTTTCGAGGAGAGACCTGGCCAGATCGCTGGCATCATCGTTGAGCCGGTCGCTGGCAACATGGGGGTCATCGTGCCCGAGGCTGAGTACTTACAGGGGCTGAGGGATGTTTGCACCAAACACGATGCCGTTCTCATCTTTGATGAAGTGATGACTGGGTTTCGGGTGGCTCTCGGTGGTGTTCAAGGACGAATGGGCATAACGCCTGACCTGACCTGCTTAGGAAAGATTGTCGGAGGGGGAATGCCCCTCGCGGCCTACGGCGGTCGAGCCGACATTATGGACTGTGTCGCCCCAACCGGGCCTGTCTACCAGGCGGGAACGCTTTCGGGTAACCCTATCGCAACAGCGGCGGGCCGTGCTACACTCGAGATCATCAAAAGAAGCCCGGATCTCTACACTCTCTTGGAAGAACGCTCGATTCGCCTGCAAAGGGAGTTGGGGGCACTGGCTTCCAAGCACGGCATTGAGACCTGCAGCAATCGCCTGGGTTCCATGATGACGATGTTTTTTCAAAAGGGCCCTGTCGTGGACTACGATACGGCAATGGCGAGCGATACTTCGCTCTATGGAGAGTTTTTCCGGGGGATGTTGGCAGAGGGAGTTTATCTCGCTCCTTCCCAGTTTGAGGCCGCGTTTGTGGGCTCGGCTCACGGAGACCAAGAGATAGAGCAGACTTTAATCGCGGCAGACAAGGTTTTTGCCGGATTGAACGAGAGTATGAGGTAGACAGTGGTTATCGCCCCCCTTGCGGAACTCAAGCAAGACATAGAACGCGTAGAGCTAGAGCTTCAGAGAGTGATCGGAGAGAGGGCTGGTTCGCTCCGTTCCGCTGCAGAGGTTATGTTCTGTACTGGTGGGAAGCGGTTGCGCCCGTCCCTGGTTCTTTTGATCGCTAAGACCTTCGGGGAGCTGAAGCCAGGCGTCTTCAAGATAGCGGCGGCTATCGAAATGATCCACGGTGCTTCGCTCATTCATGACGATGTGATCGACAATACTGAGATTCGTCGTGGTGCGCCAACGATGAACGCTCAACGAGGGAACCATTTCAGCGTTCTGCTCGGTGACTTTCTCCTCTGTCAGGCCTTGCTGGCCATCTCGGAACTCGAGCGTGTAGACCTGTTGCGAGTGATTTCTCAGGGCGTCGCTGACATGACCCAAGGACAGATTCTTGAGGCGCAGCTTCAAGGTGACCTAGAGGTCTCTGAAGAGTCCTACATGCAGGTCGTGGATGGCAAAACTTCGGCCCTAATGGCCGCCGGTTGTAAGATGGCTGCCCTGTACAGTGGGGCCACCCCTCAGCAAGTCGAAGCCTCCGAGGCCTTTGGTCGCAACATGGGTCACGCCTTTCAGATCGTGGATGATATCCTGGATATTTGGGGTGACCCATCGGTTCTCGGCAAGCCTGTGGGCTCCGACTTACAGGAGCGAAAATACACCCTGCCTTTCCTTATTAGTTACAAAATGTCGGCCGACGATGAGCGCCGTGAAGTGCAGAAGCTTCTCAACAATGGCAGTTATCCAGGGGAGCATCTCCCGGAACTCATGAAGTGGATGGAGAGGCACCAGGGCCGAACGCTGGCGAGTGAAAGAGCCAGCGTTCACACCAAGGCCGCACAGGACGCTCTCGATATCCTGCCCGGCGGGAAAGCACGCGACGCCTTGTCTCAGTTGGTGGACGTCCTTATGGAGCGACAAAAATAGATGGCGGAGTACGGTTATGTAGGCGTCTTCTTTCTGGGTGGCTTGCTCTTTGTTTGCTTCAACTTGGTGCTGGCGAGCTTTGTCACTCGCCTCATGCGCAGCCACCGCCCCCACTATTCTAAGAACCTGACCTATGAATGTGGGGAGGCTCCCGAGTCGGAGGCCTGGGTTCAGTACAACGCTCGCTACTATCTGTACGCCATGATGTTCGTGCTGTTCGATGTTGAGGCCGCATTTTTGCTGCCGTGGGCTGTTGGCTTTCAAGGAATGTATTTGAGTTTGGGTTGGCTCGCTTTGGTTGAAATGCTTGTGTTTCTGTCGATTCTTGGTCTTGGATTGGCTTACGCTTGGAGAAAAGGTGCGCTCGAATGGGTCTGATCGATAGAATTCCGGCTTACATAGAAAAGACGCCAGGTGGCGGTGTCTTGATGACCGGTGTCAACAGCATCTTGAATGAGGCCAAGGCCTCTTCCATGTGGTATATGCTTTTTGGTTTGGCCTGTTGTGCTATCGAGTTGATGGCTACCGGTGCTTCTCGCTACGACTTTGACCGGCTCGGTATGATTTTTCGCGCTACCCCTCGGCAGACGGACTTGATGATCGTGGCCGGTACTCTTACCTTAAAGATGGCTCCACGCGTGAAGCTTTTGTACGATCAGATGCCTGAGCCTAAGTACGTGATAGCCATGGGTGGCTGCACGATCCACGGAGGACCGTTTTACCACGACTCTTACTCGGTGCTGAAGGGAGTGGACAAAATCATCCCTGTGGACATCCACGTGGCAGGTTGCCCCCCTCGTCCAGAGGCCCTCATGAACGGCTGCTTGGCTCTGCAGGACTTGATCCGCACCGAGCGACTCGGTCACGACCGGGATCGCCCAGGCTTGCGTCAACTGACCCAAAGACAGATCCCCGGTCAGCCCCCCGTGAACTATCTGCCCACCGGGGGAGCCTTGATTCGGCCCAATGAGATCCCTATTCTCGGTTAGGTAAAGTAAGAATGCCCCTAAAGTTAGACCAGATTCGAGACCTGCTTCGCCAGCGTTTCCCAGACCATTTGATCGTCGAGGACCTGGACAACCACGATGCTCTCGTCGTGCCTCGGGAAATCTATTTGGAAGTCGCTGAACTTTTGCGAACAGACGAGGAACTCGACTTTGATTATCTGGAGTTCGAGACGTGCTCCGATATGCCGCCGGACCTACTCAACTTTGTAGCGTATTTTCGTTCCCTTGGAAAAGGGCATCGTGTCGCCTTGAAGGTTAAGTTGGACCGGGCCCGGCCCAGTCTGCCGAGCCTCGTGGGGCTGTGGGCCAATGCGGATTGGAATGAGCGAGAGATTTTTGACCTGTTTGGTGTTGTTTTTCACGGGCATCCGGACCTGCGTCGGCTTATGATGCCCGAGGACTGGGAGGGCCATCCTCTCCGCAAGGATTACCTCCACCCCAATGTTGTAAAGCGTCCAGATTAGAGGAGCTCATCTAAGTGTCGAGCAGTATAACCACCGAAGAATTTGAATTGAATATGGGACCTCAGCACCCGTCGACCCACGGAGTGCTCCGGATGGTTCTCAAAATGGATGGTGAGAAGGTCATCTCCTGCGACCCTATTGTTGGGTATCTCCACCGCTCTATTGAAAAAATGGCCGAGAACCGGACCTTTTCCCAAGTCATTCCCGTCACAGATCGACTGGACTACTGCACGTCTATGACCTCGAACTACGTTTATGTCATGGCCGTGGAGGCTCTGGCTGACATCACGCCGCCCGCTCGGGGCGAGTACATCCGAGTGATCATGACCGAACTCAATCGGATAGCCAGTCACTTGTTGTGGTATGGAACGTTTTGTCTAGAGATTGGGGCGACCACGCCGTTCTTGTATGCCTTCGCCGACAGGGAGAAAGTACTAGACCTGTTCGAAGAGGCCTCGGGAGCACGTCTTCTGTACAATTTCATTCGCATCGGTGGGGTCGGCCGAGATGTGAGCCAGCATTTCTTGGACCGGATGATCGCCTTTTTGGACGGTTGGGAACCTAGGATCCCCATGTACGAAAAGCTCCTCGACGAGAACCCGATCTTCTACAACAGAACCAAGGGTGTGGGCTACCTCTCACCAGAGAAGGCGAAGTACTACGGTGTCAGCGGGCCAAATATCCGAGCCTCGGGTATCGCCATGGATGTTCGCAAAGACAGGCCCTTTGCCGCCTATCCCGACCTCGACTTCGACATTCCCGTTTTTGAAGAGGGCGACGTTTTTGCGCGCTATCGAGCCAGGATGCAAGAGATGAGGGAGTCGGCTAAAATTTTGCGTCAGTGCTTCGACAAGATCCCATCGGGTCCGGCCTCGATTCCACTGAACTACCGGATCAGGATACCGGAAGGGGAGACCTACCAGCACATCGAGTCTGCTCGGGGAGACATCGGATGCTACCTCGTCTCTCGGGGCGGTGACATGCCGTGGCGCTGCAAGTTCAGGACTCCGTCTTTTGTGCATATTCAGATCTTTCGAGATCTGCTCCCGGGAGTCTTGATCCCTGATATTATGGCGATCTGTGCGTCGTTTGACGTGGTTCTTCCGGAAACCGATCGCTGAGGTTGTTAACGAAAAGTTAAGAATTTTTTAATCTTTGGGTGGTATACTCTTAGTAGATACCGCTCACAGACGGATCAAACAAAAGAATCTTAAGGATTGATATAGACATGAATCGCCACATTTTATTCGCAGTATTTTTCTTCTTCGCCGGCTTTGGAGTGAGCAGCGCTCAGTCGTTTTCTGTTCCTCAGTTTTCGACTCCTCAGTTCTCCGTTCCTCAGTTCTCGACGAGTCAGTACACGGCTCCGCAGCAAACGAACACTCAGTTCTCCACGGTGCAGTTCAGTACGGTTCAGTATCAATCCCAGCAGTTCCAACAGCCGCAACAATCGATTACGACGACAACCTCCACCCCCCAATACTCTGTGCCTACCTTCAGCGTAAACGGTCGTTAATTCGCAGGCTCGCTTGGGAGGGATCAAGGCCCTGACTGAGCGAAGCCGCACCTCGCCGTGAACGAATCTTGGGTTTATAACCCTGCTGGAAGTTATCTCGATCAGCTGTGTCAGCACTATTTTGGGTGGACTCTCCCCCCTGTTGTGCTCATGGTTGTCATGCTTGTCCTTGTCCTGATTTTCTTGGCAGTCTCTTCACTTTTTTTGATTTGGCTAGAGCGCAAGGTCTCCGCTCGAATTCAGAACCGGATGGGGCCGATGTTGTCCGGTCCCGGGGCGTTGCAAAATCGCTCCATGTGGGTCGGTGGTTGGTACCAAACGGTGTGGGACGCCATCAAGCTGCTGTTGAAAGAGCTGATCATACCCGACAGGGCAGACCCAGTACCGTTCGTTTTGGCACCGATTTTGATTTTTGGCGTTTCTGTATCAGCCTTTCTGGTGATTCCCTTTGCTCCCGCTCTTTCTGTCGTCGATCTCAATATCGGCATTCTTTATGTCGTCTCGGTCTCTTCGCTAACGGTCCTGTCCATCATTATGGCGGGTTGGTCTTCCAACAATAAGTACTCCCTTTTGGGGGGGCTGCGTTCAGCGGCTCAAATGCTCTCCTACGAGATCCCACTTCTGTTCGCTCTGCTAGGGCCGATCCTCATGGCGGGGACCTTGAGTATGCAGGGGATCGTAAGGGCTCAGCAGGAAATCGGATTGTGGTT
>CAZVVF010000155.1:0-7973 GCA_964630575.1 uncultured Burkholderiales bacterium
GCTCGACCGACCCACAGGAGACAGGACACTGAGCTTGGTCTACGCGCTGGTCTGTCAGCAAAAGCTCCGCGGCTGGGCTACGCCGACCCACCTCAGCGCCTCTTCCTTGGTTTGCCTGAGCCTTCAGCAGAACGTGATCGTGGATGAGGAGGCCATCCTGTTTCGAGCCGAGAGCGATTCTGACCCCACCCTTCGCGTGCCGCGACTGGAGTCAGGACCGACCCTACCCCCCCTTGAAGAGATCGCTCCGGTGGACCTCAAGAACCTCTGGAATCTACCCTTTCGAGTGCAGACCGTCGCCTCGGAACCCAAGAGCGGCTACAGCTTGAAGACTCTATCCTCCACCGAGACCCTCTACTTTCCAGAAGGCCCAGCGAAGGTCGTCCTATCGGCGGCGCCCGAGATCTACCTCATCAGCGGGCTCTCCAATCCAAAAGAGAAGAGAGAGCTCAGGATCAATCGTGTCAAACTCGCCCTGACCGCTCCGGACCTCGACGAAGTGCTCCCCAGTCGTAGCCTCGTCCCCTTGACCTTCAAGCTCACGAATACGGGGGAGACCCCCATATCCACAGAGGAGCTCAAATCCCTGACCCTCAGCGTCACAGAAGGGGCCAGTTACCAACCCTTCCAACAAGAATTTCCGGGAACTTTTGTCCTCTTCCCTCAGGAGGCTCTAGAGATAACACTCTACCTAGCAACGCCGGCCAGCGAGGGGCGCTATCAGCTCCACGCGACCTTCGAGACCATCGACGGGGTCACCCGACCCCTCCCCATCCAAGGTGAAACCTGGTTCCGAAGCTGGCGACGACTCTCTCCAGTAGGAACTTGGGTGGAGGAACCTGCCAAGCCCTGAGGAAACGGCCGGGCGCATGCAGTTCTTGGCTCGAATACGCTCGGCGAAGCTCGCTCACTTCTTAGATTTTGCCCTTGTACTTGGTGGAGTAGCCTTCGCCACTGGAACGAGTTTCGTTCTGAAGGTCGTGATCGGCCGAACTCTGGGCCCCGATCAGCTCGGGATCTTTGCCATCTGCTACGCCTTTCTCACCGTTGTCTCCATGCTGGCCGACCTCGGGGTGCGCTACAGCCTGGTCAACCTGGCCTCGCGAGCGGTCAACACCAAGAACATGGAGCGAGCCCGCCGTCTCGTGATGGCAGGTATGCTCGTCAAACTCATCGGCGGCCTCGCCGTGGCTCTCTTGGGTTGGTATTTGGCACCGCTGATCGCCGAACATCTACTGCACAAGGCGCAACTCACGCCGTTTCTCCAGATCACCTCGATCGGGGTAGCGGTGTGGAGTTTATGGGACGGTCTGGAAGGCGCCCTCCACGTGCGTCAGCGGTTTCGCTGGAGTTCCTCGTGCCGCATCCTGCTGGAGTTTTTGAGGCTGGTCGCCTTTGCTGGCCTCTGGGGCTACGCCCAAGGGGAATATCTGACTCTAGACCGCTTCATGTGGCTCTACTTCGCCGCCCCTATCTCGGCGCTGCTGGTGGGAGCAGGCCTCTTACGACAACTCTATTCACGAGGGCCAAACCCAACCGAGACCAGGTTTCAAAAGGATGAGATGATAGAACTTGTCGTCTTCTCGCGAGGCGTTTTTTTCTACCGATCAGCGTCGGTCATTCTTCTTTTCCTCGACGGACTCATGCTCGCTCGCTACGGGGCCCTGGACCAAGTCGGACTGTTCGAGGCGGCCAAAGGACTGGCCTTTGCTCTACTTCTCATCTCGGAGTCTCTCCAGCAAGTCCTGCTGCCGAAGGTCAATCAGATCGAGACCATCGATCAGATCAAAACCCTCGTGAGACGGAGTGGGCGCTACTTTGCCGCCATCTTCCTGTCCGCCATGGTTTGGATGTTGGTAGCGAGCCCGTTCCTAGGACTTTTTGGGGAAGCCTTCACAGCACCCGGAGTGGGGACCACCTTCTACCTGATGGTCATGGTCACGCTGTTCACAATCCCATCGACCATCTGGAGCACGATCCTACTCACCCTAGACCAACCCCTAACTCTGGGCTGCATCGCCAGTGGCCAAGTTCTCCTCGGACTGGTGCTCTATCCCCTGACAGTGCCGATAGCAGGCCCAGTCTCCACAGCAGCAACCGCTCTGGCGCTTCAGGTGGCTGGCTGCCTGGCCTACGGACTCGCTCTGTACCTGGAAGTCAAACGCCGCTCTGGAGAGCCCAGCTAAGGGGCCTCCAGAGCTCAACGCATCAAGACGAACGCTAGTTCGTCGCGGCCTTGGCCGCTTTTCCGTTAACCCTCGACTTGTTGACAGCTTCTGCCAAGTCCACGTTGGCCGAATAGAAGTCCGTCAACAGAGGGATCCCTTCAACCACCGGATAGGTCATATCAGACTTCTTGCAGTGGAAGTGCCCATCTTTCTCCTCCAGAGGAGCGCCGCTCACCGGGCAGATGAGATGTTGCCGCCAGTCAAACTTCTGAATGGGCTTCGAAGTTCCACGCTTTTGGGCCGTAACAAAGATGTATCCACCTCTTTGCTCCTTGTGACAGAGCTCTTCATCCAAGCGAATCAAGGGGGCCACAACGTTCGTCAACATGGAGCGGTAGACTTTCATCAAGTGCTCTTTATCGGGTCCTTCTTTGAGGCCGGCCTGAGCATCGAGATTGAAGAGCGCTTGCCAATCATAGAAGAGATAAGAGAGTCGAGAAAGGCGGGGCGACATGATGTAGCGCACCTGAATGTTCTCGAATCCGAGCTCCAGGAGAGCATCCATGTAGAACTCCTGTGAGCCAGGCGTTCCATCCGCTCCAAAGCCGCTCAAGAAATAGCGACTGAACTCTTCGGATAGCTTCGTGAACCCTAACGACTCAAAGAATCCGCGCAGCGGCTTGAGGTCGTTGAGATGGGGGCTCACATCGGTGATGGCAACCTGTCCGCCTGGAGCCAGCACTCGGGAGATCTCCTCGAGGGCCTTTCGACGTCCGAGCTGGACGTGATAGAGACAGTTCAGAGCATAGACTCTCTGAAAGGTATTGTCAGCGAAGGGAACTTTCCCCATATCCATGGCCACAAAGTTCTCGTGGGATTTGCGACCTCTCGCCTTTATGAGGTTACTGAGCATGATGTCAGACCCCACGTCGAGCTTGCGTCCGCCCATGGTGTAGCTTGAGTTTTGGCCCTGTCCTACGCCCAGGTCGAGCGAGGGAGAAGCGGGGGAAACCCCGCGAAAAACTTGTCGATTGAGGGGAAACACCATCGGCGAGTGACTGAGGTTATGGAGGTCCTTTTCGAACACTTCGTCGATCTGAGCGATCTCTTCGTCACACGCAATCTTGTGCAGGTCTTCGTGCTCACCAGCCGCCCTTAAGAGAGGGGGAAGAAAATTGAGAAACATCTTCTGAAGAAAATCTTTCCACTCACTTCCGAACGACTCTTTGAGCAGCTTGCCCACTCTTGACTTAAATTCGAGGTAACTAGCCTCCTGAGGGTCGAATCGAGGTCTCGTAGGGGGCTTTACATCGAGTACGCTCTGCAGATCCAAAAGTGCTCTATCTCTAACATCCATGGCCTAACCAGCTTTCGTTAATTCTAGTGGGCGCGATTCGACGTTCTTGACGCCGCCTGGTACGAGATCCAGCCCCACGGGTAACATTGGCTTCTTCATCACAAACCATCTCCACCAACCGGCGAAGATATCTCGCATTGTGTTCACGATGAGCCAGGGGTCTCCACCAGTAGCCTTGCCCGCTTTACGCGGTAAGTACTCTATCGGTACCTCTGCGATTTTCAAGCCAGCTTCGGTAGCTTTGTAGAGCATCTCCGAGCAAAGAAACGGAGTCTTGGACTGTAGGTCCGCCCCTTGGAGAAAATCTCTACGATGAATCTGCAGCGTGTGGACAGCCTTAAATTCGTAAGGAAAAAGGAGGCGTTGGAGATGCACGTTGATCAGGGTTTGAAGCTTGCGAAATCCAGGATGAGACTTGAGGTCCGTGCGATAAGCACTGACGACATCATGGTCCTGGAAGTAGTGCAGCAAGCTCGGAAGAAGGGCTGTATCGTAAAACCCGTCGACAGTCGCATAAGCCACGACATCTTTACTCGCCATACTGTAAGCCAGATGAAGGTTCGCGCCTGGCCCGCAATTCTCGTCGAGCTTCAAGACCTGAACGCGCGGGTCTCGCTGAGCGAAATTGGCCATGATCTCATAAGACGAGTCGGTGCTTCCGTCGTCTACCATAAACAGTTCCCAGTCGAGTCCGCCTGTTTCTAGGTCCTGAACTGTCTTCTCGAGAAATTCCGGCAAAAGAATCTCTTCGTTCAAAACCGGTACCACAAGTGTGAGTGAAACCACCGTATTTGCCTCCCAGATGCCCGGCTCCAAGGAAGGAGCCACCGCAGATTGAGCTACATTATCAATCGGAAGTATGGGAGTCAAGGGCACACCCAAGACCGAAGGTCAGGAGAGCCCGCAAAATCACCGGATCGTACTCGGTCCGACAACGGGGGCCTTCCCCACTCAGCCCACCGGCTGTGTACAGCACGCCTCAAAGCAGGTCCTGAGTTCTTCGGCGTTGACTTGCCCGGATGCTCCGATGGCCACTATCTGAGTGCGAGGGGGGCGTTCACCCCAACCGTCGAGTTCCTCTATCTCCGCCCGTCTCCCGACCATCTGAAGGGCGAACCGTTTGTGCGGGGACTCGGCGCTGAGAAGAATTCCTTTGCAGCGATAGATCGAGGCCGGAAGCTCCCGACGGACCATCTCTCTCAAGGCTTCCAAAGAGATGGGAATCTCAGACTCGAAACTCCAGGTATCGAAGACCTCAGAGAGGGTTCCGCTCTGGTGGTGATGCTCGGGCTTGGCAATCACGGTCGCCGGATCGAACCGTCCTACGGCCAGGAGTATCTCTAAAGGAACATCGCAGCGTTGAGCCTCGATGATTCGGATTCGATGAATGTGGTGATCGATCCACTCACGCGCGACTTCGACGTATTCCGGACCGACCAAGTCCACCTTGTTGAGAACGACGAGATCGGCAAAAGCGATCTGTCGCAACTTGAGCATATTGACCGCCTCGTTGTCGCCGTGGGCAAAGATAGCTTCGGCATCGACGATGCAGGTGATACTGTCGAGTCGCAGGAGGTCCTTGTAGCTATGGCTCAGGAACGTCATAACGACCCCCTCTGGATCGGCGACACCACTCGCTTCGAGGATGATATACTCGATCGCATCTTCCCGGGTCAGGAGCTGTTCCAAGGAACGGACCAGATCGTCGCGGATCTCACAGCAAACGCAACCGTTGGACAAGCTGATGGTGTTCTCCTCAACACCTTCAACGAGGGCCGCGTCGATGTTGATGGCCCCAAAGTCGTTGACCAAAACACCCACCTTGAGACCGTGGTCACCGTTGAGAATTCGGTTCAAAAGGGTCGTCTTACCAGCCCCCAAAAAGCCCGTGAGCAGGGTCACCGGCACGGGGTCCCGGCCGGGGATTCCAACAGGCTCGGTACGAGGGGCCGGGGCCAAGATCGGCGGAGAGTTCTCCCCTGCCTCAGTCAACCTCGATCCCTCTCGCTCTGAGCATTTCGCGCGGATTGAGCACCACACCAGGCCACTTCTGGACGGGCTTTCGGTAGACATCGGGTGGATAATACTTCCTGGGGTCTATCTCAAGGTCTCTCACGAACTGCTCCTGCTGCATCTCGCGTGGCAACCGGGGCGTGGGAAGCGCCATCTTGTTGGGCAGCTTCTCACCCGGCTTGAGCAGCCATCGGGGATCCATGCTAGCAGGCGCTGCACCATCGGCGATCACAGCCTCCCGAGACCAGATCGCGTCCTTGGTCACGTTGATGACCTGCAGGTCGAGCCCGAACATAAACAGGCCATCCCAATTGGAGCGGACTTCAGCGATGGACTCGGCCGCGAGTTGGTCACCCGACCATTCGAAATGGCAAATGGCCGCCATGCGTGGTTGAGCCTTCTTAAAGAGGTAACCTGCCGCATAATACATGGTGTGAAAGATATCGATGGTGTACTCCCAGAGTTCAGCGGGAGCACCGACCTTCATAGCCGAGAGAGTGGGAGTATCGATGGTTCCCTCTGTCACGAAAACATCAGCCCCCTTCCCGAACTCCGCCGAGAGTTCATCGGGTCGCCCGTCACCGGTCCAGACGAAAGAGAGCCCAGCGTCCTCCCAGTCCAACCTGTAGGCAGAAGCACCGTCTTTAACGTGAGAGCGCGGCCAATGACGGACCTTAACGCCGTCTTTGTCGTAGCAGATGCCGTTGCGTTCCTTCCAGTCGAACTCGGTGACCTCGATCTCCATCCCATCACCCACTGGGCAAGCGTTGAAGTTCTCTTCGTGCCAGCGATTCATGGCGCGCATATTCTTGATCATGGCCTTGGTTCCCAGTTCCGGGGTTCGGCCTGATGGCCCGTACACTCGCAAGGGTGTAAAGCCGCCCGAGAAGGCGCGGAAGGGATACATGTAGGGAAGGTCTGCGAAATGGTCGGCGTGGAGGTGACTGATAAAGATGTCGTTGATGAGAGGGGCGGGGACCTGTAGCGCGATGGCATTGCCTACGCTCCCGTTACCCATGTCAAAGAAGAATCGCCTGGGTTGCTCGGTTCCGTTTCCAAGCTCCACCAACATGGAAGTGCCCTTCTGCAGCCTGTTGGGCGGCCAAGGAGAACTCCCCAGGAAGGTCACGCGCATTTCGTTCTTCGGGAGAATCTCGGTTCCCGGAAGGTACATGTTTCGGTTCTTGATAGCAGGCCAGGGACGATAGTAGTCCGGCATGCTCAGCCCACCACCAGGCCTGCCCCCATAGGGATTCGTGGGTTCGCAGGGATCCGTATCCTCGGCACCCGCCGCGGCAGTGGACCCTAAAATCCCTGCGGCGGCCAACAGACCGGTCCCCTTGAGAAAGTCTCGTCGGTCTGTACTGGCGGTTTCTTCGATTGGCTTCTCTTGATCTTCCATAAAAGGATTCTAAGCGCAGAACTCGCGAATGGCTATCCTAACTGTGACCGACGTTATCCAAAAAGTGACTTCGCCGCTTGCGGCCTTCCCACTCGTTCGAACCAACAAGGTAGAGGTCGCCGAGTCTTTTCTGAGTCGCAAGCTGGAAGACTCTCTGCGGATCCGCCGAGCCCCACAACGAAAGAAGTTCGATTTCGAGATGAACGGGCTGCGCCTCGGCAGGACGATGCTTGCCTTCAACAGGTTCGCAACACCGGTTTCCATCGATGTCGATGAGGTCGACCAACCTCTGCTCCTCGCCCTGGGCACAGGGGCCCCCTCGACCGTTTATCTCGATGGCCGACAAATCTCTGCCAATGACACATGGTCGGTCTGCACCCCAGGCCGACAGATCCGCATTGACAGGCAGGCAGGCTCGCAGATTCTCCATATCAAGATTCCATACGCAACACTGGAGCAGCATTTGGAGTGCATCTTGGGTAAACCCCTCGAAAAACCGCTCATCCTGATGCCGACCTGTCCACTGAACGGAACTCTCGGTGCTCACTTGCACCGGACTCTGGAGTTCATCATCGCCGAACTCACCCGCGAGCCGAGTCTTGCCAGCCTTCCCTTTTGGCGCAACAGCTACGATGAATTGCTCATGAATCTCTTGGCTGGGTTAGAGAGCAACCACAGCAACGGCCTTGAGGGCGAATCCCCCTCCGTTCCGGAGCGCCTGGTTCGAATCGCGGAGGCTTACATAGAGACCCATTGTGCTGAACCCGTGAGGATCGCCGATGTTCTGGCTGAGTGTGGCTGCCCTAGAAGACAACTCTTTCGAGCCTTCAAGCGCTACCGAGGCTATTCACCACGGCAATTCCTGGAGGACACGCGCTTGCGCCGAGCCCACCAGGATCTGAAGGCTAATTCCACCCAACTCGTAACTCAGGTGGCCCTTCGTTGGGGATTTTCCCACTTGGGGCGATTCTCTAGGTTGTACCGAGAAAAGTATGGTCAAAGCCCCTCTGAAACGCTCTCCGAAAAACGCGGC
>CAZVVF010000156.1:0-7925 GCA_964630575.1 uncultured Burkholderiales bacterium
TGGCTCGGAGGCTCTGTGGCGCGAAGGCGAGCGATGAACTGCTCCAGGTTGGGGTGAGCGTCTTGACCGGAGTCATCGTCGTTCTTCCACGAGTTGTCTACAGGGTAGTGAATCGGCTCGCCCGGAAAGCCTTGAATATTGTCTGTGCTAATGAACGTCATCTCCGTCTCGGCTGAACTGTGGCAGCGCACACAGTACAAGCCGAATCCGGAGTTCGCATAGTTGAAGGGAAAATCGTTGCTATCAGGCTGTTGAGGCACCGGTGGGGTATCGCCCCCTGGATTGCTCGCGTAGTAGGACCAATACCAACCCTCTACCGAACCGGCACTATCTTTGACCATGCAGGTCCACTCTTGAGGCAGGGGCTGTTCATCCTCGGCGAGGTCAGCATAACGGGCGGCCGGTGGGGGGTACATCTCTTTGACGATAATGGAGCCGTCGGGGATCTCCCCTACCCTGCCCCCTTCAAGCCACGCCATAACAGATGGAGAGTAATAGATCTTAACAGCCGGGTGCGTACCGAAATACGTTCCATTCTGATAGGGACCGGTATCTCGAATCCCCTTGTCCCTTTGCCAACCCAACCTTCTATACTCAAAACTACCGAGAAACTCATAGAGTAGAGGTTCGAAGGCAGCGTCGCCCACCACACTGGGTAAAGGCAGTTGATTCACAGCCACCGGCTCACCGCTCACCTGGTTGACCGAAGTCGAGTTCGTAGAGCATCCCGTGCAGAGAACTAGCAACAAGAGTATAAAAAGACAGGTTGATCTCATGCCCGGCCATTCAAGAAAACTCAATTGGAGACCTTGAATGCTCTTCTGAGATAAGTCCTATATCGGGGTCAGAGTCACCGTCGACGACGCTCTAATTCGTGCCTTGGTGCCCGTTTAGAGCCAGGCGTGCCAGCGCCTCGATCTCTTCAATTCCAGCCACAGGCGGTGCTAGAAGCCCTCCCCTTTTGTCGACAAGAAATCCGCCAGGGGTTGGCGAGAGAAAACGACTCAAGTCCTTGGCGCTGAGAAAATACTGAGAAAAAGCCTGCTCCTGAGCTTGCTCAGCACCAGAGGCCTCGTGGCGAAGCTCGATCGCGGCAAGTTCCTCCGCCACTGTTTTGGCCCAGCCCGAGAGTACAACTCTCGCTTGTTCACAGGCCCCGCAACCAGATGAAGTCAGAATGAGAAGAGTCCTCTCATTGGCGGACAGAATATCCTCAAGCCACCGACCGTCGGTCGTTCGTAGAGTTGGCAACCGCTGCCCCAAATTAAGGCGCCTAGTCTTTTTGTGAAGCCCCGCTTTCTGACGCCGGCGCACCCACACGCGGGTTCCCCTCCCTAAGACGACGTATCCAGACAAAACCAGGAAGGAACTTGTCACCCCCGCTGTCAGCGGAAACAACGGAAGAAAAAAACAAAGCAAAGACGAGGCGCACAAGGTTAAAGAGCGTGCCAAAGTCAAACCGGATACGGGCTCGGAATGAACGGCACCAAAACAGTTGCAGGGCGGCGCTTTCTCTTGCCTCAGCAGGTTGCCGATCCCCAAGCTAAAGAGCAAGAATAGTAGGGCCAGGCCTAGGCTAGCACCTGGAGCGAGGGCGTCGACCAAGATAGCCGCTCCCAAAGCAATCTCTACAACGGGCAAAACTCGAGAGGCCACCTCTACCCAGCGTGAAGGTACGCCGAAATCGCCCATGGCCTGCCTACTGCCCCCCGGGTCCATCACCTTACCCACACCCGATACTAGAGTGGTGGCCGAGAGCAAGATTCGCAAAGCGACGTTGCCACAGAGAGCCACACTCACAGGCTCCACTAGGTTCGGAGCGATATAGAAAGAGAAGACGGTCATCGATAACAACTCCAGACCAATGCTGGGCAAGGTTTTGAAAGTGACGACGAGAAACCCTCGTCTGCGTTATGAGCTACTTGCAGTGCCCCCAGGGCGTGGTGACTCTCGAAGGTCCCGACGAATTCGACTCTCGACTGCTCTTGAAGGGCTTCTCCATCAAGGACGAGGCTGAAGCAGAGCCGATCCTGGAAACCTTTCGCCTGGTGCCCAAGGGCCCGCTCTACGACCTCTTCCAAGGAGAAAGACGCATTTCCAGTGAGCAAACACCAGCCCTACTCAGCGAAATCGTGGCCTCTCGCATCCACGACCTGGTGGCCGCCGAACGTCCCGAGTACACCTTCGTCCGGGCCGACGTGGTCCAGGCACCCGGTGGGGAGGGCATCGTTCTGGCCGGCTCCACCTTCAGCGGGAAAACGCGTCTGGCGCAGGCTCTCATCCAAGCTGGGGCCCGGCCCTGGTCCAATCACTACGGGATGCTGAACGAGGCTGGCCGTGCTATTCCCTACCCCACGGCTCAACACAACGATGTCAGCATAAGAGTCGCTGCCATTCTGAACGTCAATTATCAACCGGGAGCCAAATGGACCGTCCGCAACGCATCAGCAGGCGAAGCAACCTTGAACCTCATTCCTTTAGTGGTAGGTAACTGTCAAGCTGTACGCAACGCTCTTCCTCGCTTAGGCGCCTCCTGTCAAAGCGCCACTCTACGCCTCATTGGCCATCGCGGATCGGCGGAAGAGGCTGTTCGCTCGCTCACCGATAGCGAGCTTTGGAAAGGTACCCTCTCTGCTAGTGAAAGCTAGCTTCGACCGCTAGCGGCCTATCCATTGGCCCCGTCCGACAAACCATACTAAGACAACCCGGCCTTTCAGGCATTTGAGGTATGGCTAGGTCAGATGGGCGCTCAATCCACGCGACGAATGGGAGGCAGGGTGAAGCCGGGGTCGAGGGCAGCCTCGGCTGGCTCGAACATCGACAGCATCGGTCGAAAATCACCCTCAGGCGCAGGCAGCCAGTTGGACACTTTCTCTGGTCCCGGATTGTCCTTTTGAATATACAGGGTGAAGGAGCCGTTGTCGTGGTACTTCAAGCCCGGAGTGATGCTGGAAATCCCGTAACGGTCGATCGGGTTGGGTACCAGATAAAACTTCGGTACGCTGTACATTGTCAGCGACCAGAACGCCTTGGCCGGCGGGGTCTGTGATAGCGTCCACTCATAGCGGTGGGCGCCATTGAGTTGCTGGCCATCGCTGTCCACCCAAACAATAAAGAAGGCCGCTTCATAGCCGGGGTTCCCCCAGAGCCCGGTGCGAGCGGCAACAGCCCGCAGCAGAGGGGCTGCCTCACGCGTGGTTTTCCACTGGGGTTCATCGCGTACACCGATCTCAAAATAGTCGAGGTTGTAATCGAATTTGTGAATGCCGTTGCTCCAGCCGTTGACTGTTTGAGCTGGATTCTTGGCGGCAGCTTCGATCTCGGCCATTCCTGTCTGAATGCCCTTGAGTAGAACCGCCGCCAGTTGCGGATCGGTCTTGACATAGGGGGTCTGTTTCTCAAGCAGGCCCAGCGCCGCTAAGCTCTCGAGCTTCTTCTGTTCGGCTGGCGGAGGTAAAAAGGCAGCGAGGTTGACCCGCAGACTCTCCCAAAAGTGCAGGTCGGGTGGTACCCTTGGATCCGCTTGAGGCATCACGTCGGTGAGAGTCAGCCTCTCGCTGTCCGTCGGCACGAGTGGACTCAGGCTGAACTTGTCTTGCAAAGCGTGGATCGGCTGCAGTTTGTTCTCGTCGTCCATGGCGATGCGAACCACGATGGCAAACAGTTGTTCCGGCGAGCGAATCAACCGCATGCCCTTGGGCACCTCCGCTTCGAAGTCGCCATCAGCCAGCAGGTATCGTCCCGGCGGCGTGCCCGGACGCCGACCTAAGTATGCAAAATTGTTGGTCCAGGGGTCGAGAAACTGCACAACGTAGTAGCGCTCGCCAAAATCCGGGACCTCCAGTACCAGCGGCCCGTTCTTGAGGCTAGCGATGGCCACCGAAAACAGGACGTCGACATTGGGACTGACAAAATCGGTGTCGGGCCCCATGACCTTGCGGGAATGACGGAACTGATTGACTTCACCCGCTGGCAACAAGGGGAATTCTCCCCTCAAGACAGCCGCCATGGAGCCCAGGTTGTAGTTCATCGCGTAGCCCCAAACGAAGGCCTCGGAAGCCAACCTCTCAAGGTTCTTCGTTTCTGTGTGAACGTTGTCCGGCGCGGCTTCGGTCAGCGGAAGTTCTTTCATTGCAGTCTCTCCTGATTGGGGTTCCAAGAAGCTTGGTGTGACCTTGGGATTTGCTGCGCCCACCGCTTCCACCCCTCTAAGAATGGCTCGTACTGTTGTGAGAGAACGTGAAAGAGACAACATTTTGGAAACATGGCAAAGATGAAGAATGAGGTAAGGTGAAGGCCTCTCATCCAGTGCTCATCCCACGAAAATTCAATAGCAGGAGATACTATGCTAAGTAGAGTTTCTGGATCCAAGAGACAGCAGCCGGTCTTCAACCTGACTGCTGAGCATAGGCAGGCAGCAAAACCAGAGAAGCTGGTTGCTGACAAAGCAAGCCCCAAGGACGTTTTTGCTCAAAGTGCGGGGGTCTTGGGCGGCACGGTTCAAGTCCTGCTAAAGACTCCACGCAACTTGATGGCCTCAGCGTTGCTTCCACCTCGACAAGCGAGTGAGGGGAAAGGGCCCGACATACCCACTATGGCAAAGGACCGATCGCTGGTTCAGATCTCGCGCCTCACATCGGCCCTGGGTGGAGCCATCATCGGGAGCTTGGGAGGCTTGATGCTCGGAGGTCTGGTCGCTCCAGTTGTTGGGGCTATTGCTCCTGTTGTTGGGGCTGGACTCTTTTTGTTTGTAGATAACAAATTGTCAGAAAGTGCCGTGAGTCAAGACCGCGCCCCTACCTACCTGCAGGGGTCCCTGGCCAAAGGTGACTCCTTGGCAAACGGAGACTCGAAGTTGAAAGCTTCTTTCAAGGCTTTTACAGCGATGACCAAAAGCAGCTATCACGAGGTTGCGGAGTTCTACAGTTCCCTGGTTGAGAAGCACCTAGAGACTGGACCGACAAAAAAACCAAATTCCCAGGAGTCAAGCTAGTCGAGCACCTGATGACCGGGACACGATTAAACTGAGAGTCGATCGTGGGTCCGTATCCAGGGGCGATGGCATAGGAAATCACCACCAGGCGAGTCGGGAACCAAAGATACCGAAGGAATGGCCCCCGCTTTCATCTCATTCTAAAGTTCGTTGTCGCTCTTTAGCGGATCGACTCGATACCGTCTTGGAAGTTGACATCAATTTTATCCAGCACGAGCTTGGCGACCTTACGCTCGTGATCCAAAACGCAAGATTCTGGAAATCGAATGCTACCACTACCGTTAAATTCTATAGCGAGGGTGTAGTTGGATGAGCCACTCTTGTTGCCGCTATTGCCCGGCTTTCGATGGGTAATTTTAAGGAGTTTGGCATCGTGAATGCCAAATCTTTGACGAGTTTTTCCAAACAGACCTCGCTTGACTTCTGAGACATGACTATCATCTATCACGACTGTTTGCTTTGCCAGTACTTTGACCAAGGCGATAAAAGCCAGGAATAGGCCAACGAACACTCCCATTGCCCTGGTGCTGCCGGCCAGTTCGAGGGCATAGTAAGTCACGATACAACCCTGACAGGAGCAAGATCAGGTTTAGCTTGCTCCCTGTGTACTCAAAGATGCGGGCGCTACCGTCGTCCGCTATCATTATTCCCCACGCCCACCTTCTGAAATTTGCTTATAGTAAAAATGTCCTTCAAGGCCTAGATAGTACCTGCACAGTACTCTGTGGACCGAACCGCCGCGTCCCCTACTGGTTGCTGACGACGAAGCCAACGACCGAAGAAAACACCGTGAGCCAGCAGACCTGATCAGGAGTGGCGCGAAGAGATTGATACAGGAAGCGGTGGAGAGACTCGTCATCAGCAGTACTGGGTTCCTAAGACGGCGAACCCAATTGAATCAGGGTTCTCGACTGCTCGCCTACGGAGTGCGAGGCAGGAACAGGTGAGATTTGAGGTCCTGCGAATGGTCCTACTGACCTGCTGCTTAGGAAATAAATTCTGAGGACATCAAATCATGAATCGTCAAACCTGCCTTTCCCTACTAGCTTTTTTCACCCTCGCTGGCGCGGTTCAAGCCAAGCCGATCGACAGCTTCCCTGTTGACCCGGCTGGGGCGATCATCCAGGATCGTCTCTTTGAACGACTGGAGATAGGTGATGAGCACTTCGACCTCTACGCGGTGCTGTACAGCAAGGGTGGCGCGAAGCGCTACGTGGATATCTACCGCGGCGTCTTGGCATTTGAGGGAATGGATTGGAAAAAGCTCCACACTTGGAATGTCCCTCAAGGTCCTGACGAGGTGCAGGTGCTGAGCGCGTCGCTCTACGAGGACAATATCGCTTTCACGGTCCTCTCATGGTTTAAGTACGTGGAGGGTCGGGCTGTTCCGGTTCTCCAGTACGACCCCACTACGGGGAAATTTGAAGCCACTCTAGAGGACTGAAGGCTCTAAGGGCCTGTGAAAAGACCGCAATGCCTCAAGGCGGGAATATCCTAGAGGTCTTTCGCAACTCCAATCGTCGCGGTCACGGATTCGTAAAGAGAGAACCCGTAATGACTGAACAGATAAAACACCTGAAGCTTGAGAAGGAGTCTCTCAGGCTGGACATCACCTCCCCTTTGGGGTCGAAACTCGTGGGGGCCGGATGCTTTGGGGGAGTCCTAGCGACATTTTTGCTATTCGCGAGTGGTAACGATGATATCCTCGGTTGGAATATTCCATACGGATACACCATAGGCGTCATCATCGTCACGATTCTTTGCCTAGTAACTTTTAACTATTTGGATGAAAAGATCATCCTGGACTTTGTGGGTAAGTCGGTCAAGTTTGAGCGCCGCCTGTTTGGAGTCATGCTTCAATCGCGATTGATGGCCAACTTCGCAGACCTAAGATCAGTTGTACTCCATCCACGTCGCGTGGCACAAATCGGGAAACCTGCGAGCTGGCACTATGGAATTAGCTTGCTGACCATCGATGGGGTGCTCATCCCGATCCGAGTTCCTTTCTCCGAGGACTACAAAGAAGAGTCCGAGTATGCCGCGAACTTCGCGAGCTTACTGGGCATCACTTTGGAGACCGGAAAGCCAAAGGCAATCCTGAAGGTACGAACCCAACTCGGCACCGCTGTGGTCGACTTTGAGCCCCACCCCGACGATCGGAATCGCCCACAGGATCCATAAGGCTTCTTGCACTCCGGTGCCCCGGCCTGGAAGGCGAATTCCTCTTCGCAAGATCAAGAAAGTACAGCTCGAACAGCATGAAGCTTGACTTAAGTGAGAAAGAGAGCGCATCGATCTTGATGCTCTCTCTCACAAGCGTTCTACCACTGCCTTTTTGATGTCGTCGTAGAGTTGGAAACCATCCTTCAACAAGTTTCTGAGTTCACTCGTATTTTCGAAGCCTGGATTCTTCACTCTTACTCGCCAATCTGTTAAGAGCTGAACGAGCAATCCATAGGAACCACCCGAATTGATTCCTCTTTTCTCATTCACTATCCAGAGGTGAAACTCGGCGATACAGTACTTGGCATTCAGTCCAATTCTGAACTGAAACTCACCCAGTTCTTCATAATCAGCAAAGAACTCATGAACTTCGTACCTTTTTAGGTGAATTCCCATCTGTTCGCCAACTTCCAAGATATCCTGGGCCCGGTAGTCAAAGTGATCAGCATAACGGGGATACGTGTCCGACAGTTTTTGATATTGGTCAATAAAATTGATGTCTATAAGAAGCTGTTCCACTTCTTTTTGGAGTAAGTCTTCTTTTTTCATCGCTCAGCCTTGCTCTACAAACCGGGACCCTTGTTCTTTACCCGCTCCAGTTTCAGTCTCGAGGACGTTTGGGTTCAGGACACCTCATTCCTCTGTTCTCGAGGACGGGCAACGCGCGAGACGCCCACGCACGGGCTTTGGTCAATACCGGGCCGACCAA
>CAZVVF010000157.1:0-7921 GCA_964630575.1 uncultured Burkholderiales bacterium
TCTCACTGCCTTTGAAACAGGCCACCTGGTTCTTGCCACTCTCCACACAAGTTCAGCACCCGGAGCCGTGGAGAGACTGGTAGACGCTTTCCCCTCTCATCAGCAGAATCAAGTTCGCGTTCAACTGGCCAGCAGCTTGAGGGGTGTCATCTGTCAGCAACTCTTGCCTCGAATGGCAGCCTCTGGGAGGGTGCTAGCCTGTGAAGTGCTCTTGGCCAATCCCGGAGTTCGAAGCCTCATCCGGAGTGGTCGCTCCGACCATCTTCGAAATGTGATCATGACAGGAGTCAACGAAGGCATGATGAGCATGGACCAGAGTTTAAGAAAGCTCTACGAAACGGGCCAAATCAGCTATGAAGTGGCTCTTCAGAGAGCCCAATCAACGGAGTGTGTGCGTCGGCAGGCGGTCTGAAGCCAACGCAAGATCGATAGCCTCAGTGAGGGGAACGGGCTTGTCGTCGGTGATGTCCTTGACCCAATCTAGGTAGGCTGGCATGATCGACTGATTCTTGGACTTAAAATCGAGCGCAGAAGCACGCAGGATGGAAGCGAGTTTACTCGGCGCTTTGATCTCGGCAAGACAGAGAAGCACTAACTCCGAGCTCTCTTTTACGTGGATAGTACGCATGGTTTTGAGTGACTGCAGGAGGTAGGCTTCCGCCTCTTCAACGCGACCCGAGCGCAGTGCCGCTACCCCTTGAGCGAACAGAAGAAAGGCTTCGACGCCTTTGTAACCGCTCGCCCGCGCGACCTCAGCTCCTTCTTTCAAGTAGGTCCCGGCCGTCTCCGGCTTCCCTTCGGCAATGGCGGTGAGAGCGAGGTAGCCCAGGCAAGTAGCCGTGCGCGGAGCATTGCCAAGCTGGCGACAAACCTCGAGGCTCTCGGTCAGTCGCTCCCGGGCGGCTGGGTATCGTCCCCGAAAGAGTTCGATGAGTCCTTGTAGATAGATAGCTCCTGAATGGCCCCAGCGATAGTCGTTGGAGCCACTCAGTTTCCTGGACTCTTGAAGCCGCGCTTCGGCCCTCTCCCATTGGCCGAGACAGGTTTCAGCACTGGCCAGAATATTGAGCGTATCTACGACGCCTCTAGTGAAACTCTGGCCCATCCACAGCTCAAGAGCGGATTCCGCAAAGTGCAGTGAGCCTTCGTATTCCCCTTGAGAGAATCCAGCCTGAGCCCTCGCGTTGAGGGCACGCCCCCTATCGAGGGGGTCGGTGGAGAGAGATGCACTCTTTTCGAACTCCCGCTGAGCGAACTCATATTGACCTTGGGCCTGATGAAGCCTGCCGCTCCACAGGAGTGCCTTCGGGCAGTCGCCTTGAGCTAGGGCTCGCTCCAAATAGGCGCTGCCCTCTGAGAAGTGCCCGCGATAAAACCAATAATCCCCCAGAGCGCCCGCCAGTTGAACTGCCGATTCGGGGCGCACTTGGAGTGCCCAATCAAGACTCAGGCTAAAATTCTGATGGTCATCCTCTAGTTCAGCAAGCCCCGCTACCCCTAGAACTTTCCGCTCTCGAGCTCGGTCTAAAAAGATCTGAAAGTGGCGCTCTCTCACATCGCTCAGCTCCGGCTGGCGCTCCAGTTCGCGGTAAGCGAAGTCGCGCACAGTTTCCAACATGCCGTAGCGAAAACCCTGGGGATTGTCATGGCAAAGGACCAGCGAGCGGTCGATCAGATGCATCAGAATCTCTAGGAGGTCATTAGCTTCATCGTCGCCGCAACACACCAGAGTTGCGGCTTCGAGATCGAATCCTCCGGCAAACACCGAGAGACTCCGAAAGATGCGCTTCTCTTCTTCGCTCAGCAGGTCATAGCTCCAAGCCAGAGCAGCCTCTAAGGTTTGTTGGCGCTGAGGCACCGTGCGCGGCCCGCCCCGCAACAAACGAAAACGGTCGTCGAGCCCCTGGGAGATCTGCTCAACCGAAAGCACCCTGGTACGGACCGCAGCCAGCTCGATCGCTAGCGGAAGTCCATCGAGCCTGCGGCATACGGCGGCCACATGAGCAGCATTTTCGGGCATGATCTTGAAGCGAGGATTGGCCGCTCTGGCTCTGGTGACGAAAAGCTCGACCGAGGCATAGTCGAGCAAGTCTTCTGGCTGGCTGCACTGGTCAGGAGGCGTGGCTAAGGGGTCCACGGCCAAGACCTTCTCTCCTGGCACCCTGAGCAACTCCCTGCTGGTAGCCAATATCGTAAGGTTTGGGCAACGGTGAAGAAGGCTTGTGACAAGATGGGCTGCTGAACTAATGAGATGCTCGCAGTTGTCCATGATGAGAAGTAGCTTTTTGTCTCCCAGTGTCTTCTCCAATTGGGCTTGAAGATCTTGTCCCGGTAACTCCGGAACGCCCACCACAGAACACACCCGATCAACCAAGCGCTCGGGGTCAAAGAGGGAGCCCAGCTCCACAAGCCAAACCGGTCGCTCGTCTCGCAAGCTGCGCCCAAGCTCCAAAGCCATCCGTGTCTTTCCGACGCCAGCGGGCCCAATAATGGTGAGAAGGCGGGACTCCTCGAGACCGCTCGCTGCCAATTGAAGGCTCGCCGTCGCTCCTACTAGGCTTGTGAGTTGGGCGGGCAAATTGCCCTCGGTGGATGCCCTCTCTGGCTCGGCAACTCGGGTGAGCTTTCTTACCTCTTGCAAGGCTCTTCGTTTATCTTCTAACCATTTTTCAAAGGCGGGGCAATCGCTCAGTGTGAGGCCCTCGCAGAAGGTTCCCACCGATTCCACCGAACCCTGATGGCTCTTTAGCCAGTCGACATCGAGCCAGAACCGAGCTTTGTCCAACCAGAGCTGTTCGCCGTGTACGCAGAGAGCGTCGCCCAAAGATTTGCGGAGAAAATGCACCGCGTGACGCACATTGGCAGCAGCTTTGTCCGGTGTGCTCGAAGGCCAGAGCAGAGCACGAACCTCTCGGCGTTCTATCGCCTCACCCGAGCAAGCCAGATACGCCAGCAAGGCCACTGTCTTCTGATAGGGCAGAGCCGTAATGACTCCCTTCACGATGAGCTTTGCTTGACCCAAAAGATAAATGCGACACGATGAATTCTCCGAAAGGGCCGGGCCCCAACATGCCAAGAGCGAAGGCACTGTCCCAAGTTCCTGGAGTGTCGATTGCAGGCAAAGGTCCCACTGTCGACGTGCCGCCGCTAAATCTCCTCGCTCCCTCAGTAGCTGAATAACCAAGGCGTGAGCTCTCTCGCAGAGTGGGTCGAGGCTGACTCCAAGATGGGCCGCCTCCAAAGCCGCTTCAGCTCTGCCACTCTCGATGTGCATTTCGGCATCTTTGAGAATCGTTTCCAAGGCTCTGTCTCGCCATCGCGAGCGCTGTCCATTGAGCCAGGTGTCAAAACTGGGACAATCGCTGAGATGCAAGCCCTCGCAGAAAGAGGCTCGACCCATCGCTTCGGTGCTTCCCTCGCAGAGGTCGAGTCTCACACGCTCGGTCAGACTAACCTCGTGGTCGCTGATGTTGAGAAGCTGAGGGAATTGATTCCGCAAGGAATGGAGCGCATTGCGTAGATTGGCCGCAGCTCGCTTCTCGGGGAAACTCTCCCACAGAATACTGGCCAGCCGACTCCGCGTGCAAGGCCCCTGATCAGTGGCCACAAGAGCCAGAATAGCTAGCGCTTTGCGGCTTCTGAGCGCTGTTGCTTTCCCATTGACAAAAATTTTGGGTCGACCCAAAAGATGAAGCTCGTAGCTTTGCACGTCGATCATTTCGCGCTCACGCGGCAGAATCCGCTAGTCCATCCTCGCGCCCCTAAGGCCAAACCACCATCAGAGCCGACACCAGGTGGGACAGGTGGGGTGAAGAGCGTCTCCTCCGATGTCACAATAGGCCGGGTCACCCCTTCAAGGCTTCACGAGATACGGGCCGCCATGGACTCGAAGAACATCCGGAAACGTATAGCTCATCGAACACCAGCCTTTTCTCTGCGCCCACCTGGGACCTCGTTTCAAAGGGTTGGTGGTCAGACAAGAGCCCCTTTATTCCGGCGTAGGGTAGGCCCCCGTGATGCAAATGATGTACTGGCCCGGGCCGTTGGCGGTTGGGGGGTTGAGCTAGGCGGGGGATTGGCCCAGAAGATTTGGTAGCTGGAACGAGTCCACGCCATCGCCACCGTAGGCTGTTCCAATGACCGAGTGCAGGGCTGGGTTCTCTTCGATCGAGAGGACTTGGCCCTGACAAAAACTCCAGCATTGGGGGGGGAAACTCCCCGCGAAAATTCTGATTTCTCCGAAATAGCCTTCCATGTGGCTTCTCCTAAAGGTTAAGTGGTGAGTTGGGCTCCGTGCCCTGTCTAGAAAAGTTCTTGGGCTACTAGGCGGGGGCTTGAAAAGACGGTGAACCGCTCACGACCAGCAGATCCAATGGACTGATGCTCAGATAGAGCGGACTCACCAGTCGGCCATTGGACAGAGTCGGTTGAAATCGGTCTATGGGAACCCCATTGGCGTTGAATCTGGTGATGAAACCCGAAATTCCGTCGCCCACCAATGATTGACCGCTGGAGTCGATCACCACTGAGCGCGGTATGTTGAACTTCCCCAGCTCGGTGCCTGGTCCCCCGTAGGTAAAGAGAAAGGTGCCTTGAGCGTCATGGACCTGGACCTCGGCGTTGCCACTGTCGACGACGTGCACATCTCCGTTACCGGCCACCGCGACTCCCGTAGGAAAGTTGAGTTGGCTACCTTGAGAACCAAACTCGCCAAGACTGCGCAGCAAGTTTCCCTCGAGATCGAAGACCGCCACTCGGTGGGCCGGTGCATCGCACACGTAGATCAGCCCATGAGTTGCGTCGAGCGCCAGATCTCGTGCCGAGAGAAGTTGGCCTCGACCTAGGGTGGAGATCAGGTTTCCGTCACTATCGATCACGTCGATCTCGCCGTTGCCGCGATCGGCTACGTAGAGCAGGCCGTCATTGTCGGCGGCCAGGGAGACTGGGAAATTGAAAATACCGTCCCCGGCACCCAATTCTCCCAGCTGCCAAACAACATGGCCTGTTGGGGACAAGCGAGCCACGGTGTGCTCTAGAAAGTCTAGGCGGTAAGAGGTTCCACTGTTGTCGAAACTCAAAGTCGCATTCTCCAGTATTTCCATGTTCTGGCTTGTAGGAACCGATATCGCTGGGGTATTGGTAAAAATAGAGTCTTGGCTACTGCCGCAACCGGCCAACGCCAAGCCGGTCAATGCCGCGGCCTGAGATGAAACCTGTAAAAATGCCCTACGGCTTAGTTTCTCAGGCACGAGCGGGATAATAACCGTTCACGCAAATGATGTACTGACCGTGGGCCTTGGGGTCCTGTGGAGGCTCCTCTGCGGGCGACTTGCCAGACAGATTCGGCAGCTGAAAAGTTGTGGTGCCGTTGCCCCCGTAGGACACTCCTATGATCGAGAAAAGTTCGGGATTGTCCGAGATCGAAGCCGTCTGCCCCTGGCAAAACTCCCAATTTTTCGGGGCAAAGAGTCCCGTGAAGATTCGAATCTCTCCTATGGTACCTTCCATTGTTCAACTCCTTGTAAAGACATAGCACAGCCGGTTCTTCTTTTTGAGGGACTCTGCCTGCAGTGACTAGAGAGATGACGCAAGCCGTTGAGAAGAAGTTCCATCGGACAGCAAGCCCACGGTGGAGAGGAGCAAACCCTCTTTCTCAATTCGCCAAAATAGGAAGCGATGGAGTATTCTCCCTTCGGGTCCCAGCCAGACTCAGCCTGACTCTATCAAGGTGAGGCCCTCGACTTCCGATCTCTTGTCCCGTGCGAGGATCGTACTCGACCGGCCTATCACTCCTGAAAAACATAGTGAGCACGCATTTCTGACCGGCGTCGTCGTAGACATATGTCAACTCAGCAAAGCGGCCTTTCTTTTGCTCGCTCGGCTCTCCAAAGTGTGTAAGAACCTCGGCGAGTTCCGTATGACGCGTAAACAACGGACGCCCATTTTGGCTCAGTTCGTTACCCTCGATGTACTTCAGGTTCTTATCTGCATCGAATCGTACGGTCAGATAACCTCCGTCGAGATAAGAACTGAGAATGGTTTTCTGCCGGACTTCCCACTCTCGAATACTATCGACTTCGTCCCAACTTTGGTTCAGGGAAACGCCAGAGATGGAGAGCGCCGGATTCCCCGTGAAAGCAGGGTCAACCTCGGGTCTCTCCGGGCTGCCTTGGAAGAGCTTGGACAGACCCAGGCAGACGAGAAGGAAGAGAAAGAAAGCCAGCAAGAACCTCCTTGGGCTGGGGGGCTCCTTGTCGGCTGAATCAACCTGCGTCTTGGGCGTCAACAGAGAGGGTGATGATGGCGGCTCGCTTCGACTCGCGACGGGGGTAGAGGCAGAGGCAGCGATGTCATCGGTCGAGATGAGTTCTTCTTCTATAACCCAGGTGTCGGGCTTGGGAAACGAGATGACTTTCGGTCTGGGGGTCAGGCCACTCCTCTGAACAGCCTTGTTCCACTCCTTGAGCACCTCCGCTGGTGGCTCTTTTTCACAGACCTCTTTGAGATAGAGATACCAGTTGCACAGAGCCGTGGGCAACATATCCCGAGCCACTTCCGAGCAGCCCTCGCAGACCGTTGTCATCAAGTCGTTGACCCCCCTCAGAGCACTGGGCACTTCGGGGTTGAGGGAATGAAAGTAGGCCGAAATCTGATGGTAGATCAAAATATCTCGGCTGGAAGTCTGACCGGCTTCCATGCAATCGATTCCGATTCTTAAAAACTTGTTGTCGGAGCGCCCCAGCCAAATATTCTGGGCTGAACTGTCGTTGCCATCAGCCAATTCTGCCAATAGGAAGGTCAGACTCGCCTTGGCAGCCCAGGGGGCTGTGACCTTACCGCTCTTGAGCTGATCGTCGGCTAATTTTAGGATCTCCTCCCGAGCCAGATGGTTCTGCCCACGGCAGAGGTAGCGATCGGCTCTTTCTCCTAGAGTCTCGCTGGGGCTCGCGGTGCCGCTGTCCTTGTCTTTGAAACGAAAGGTGCCCAGCAGGGACTTGCTTCCCACAGAGAATGGCCAAACCTCGACCTCTTCTCCCTCTTTCACATCATCGGGGTGAACATACTCACCGGAACGGCCCCTACCTGGAGAGAGACCTTGTACCAGTTCGAGCTTCTTGCCGCCGATGTTCCAGGCCCCGTCGCTCTCTCGTTTCAGTCGTCCCGCGAGAGGTTTGGGCCCGTCGACTTGCCCGACTTTCAAGAGTTGGAGCAAAGACTCCGGCGGGCAAGTGACATCCTGGGACCAGTTCCCTTGAAGGAGTCTCAGCAAGAGAAACGGCTCCTGTTGATGGGGGTGGACCAAGGCCAACCTGAGGGTGATCGGTTTGGCCGACATGGAGCCTATCCGGAGAATGGTTCCCTTGGCGATCGACTTGATCTCGGTAACAGCCAATTCCACCAGTTGGATAAGGTCCGCGACCTCGTCTGGATTGTAAAGGACGGTGGGGACAAAGTCGGCCTGACCTTTATAGGAAAGATAGAGGCAGTTTGTCACGCCGACATTGCCGATTTCGAGGCTACCATCCTCGCTTTGGATGGCACCTATCGGACCCAGAAAATCAAACATCATTAAACCTTCTAGGAGGTCGGGGCGCTACCTGCTCTGGCTTTTCCTAGTACCAACCAGACTTTGCGGTCCCCTTGAACCTTAGGTCCGCAGGTCGAAAAGAACGCGGAACTTCAAAAGAGTTCCAGCATGTCGGCACAACGAACGGTTACCGCAAAAGCGCCCAGAAAGTAGAGGAAGGTGAGGATTACCTGTCTTCTCGCACCGCGAATGAGAAAGGCCTTTTGCGGCCTCTTCGGATTGTAGTAAACTTTGACTTTTCCATCATCGTTGGTCTCAGTCTCGGCGAGTTGCGTCTCGAGCAGTCCGGTCACATTGCCCGAAACGGACATCGCGCTGAGTCTATGGCCAGTG
>CAZVVF010000158.1:0-7913 GCA_964630575.1 uncultured Burkholderiales bacterium
TGCCGACGATGCCGAGGCGACCAGCGAGTCAAGAGCGAGCGACGCGCAGGCGGAAGCCTCCCCTGAGCCCGAAGCGCAGACGGAGCCCTCCCCTGAGCCCGAAACGGAGAGGGAAGCCTCTCCTGAGCCAGATGCCTCCCCAGAATCAGAATCGACCACTTCGACAGACTCTGAAGAGGCCGTCGAGGACGAGGACGACGAGGACGGTCCTGGCCTACCCATGGTCGCCTACAAGGGAGAGGACAAATCTTGAGACTCCTCATTGCTGCCCCGCAAAATCTGTTGAGACCGGCTCACATAGAGGTCGCTCTCAAACAGGCTCAAGTTGAGCCGACTGAACTGTTGCTGCAAACACCCTCCGGGGGAACCACCGACACCTGGCTAAGAGCCTGGGCCAAGCGGTGCGAGATAGCGGTTCGGGAATACAGCGAGATCGATGAAGCCCTCAAACTGCTCGAACGTGGGGAAGAAAATTCCGCTGTGGTTGCCGTCGTCTCCCCCGATCATCCAGAAACACTGGATCTCGTCTCCCAAGCAGAATCGCGACGCATTCCCGTCTATATCTATCGAGAACTATACCGACGTGACCCACGGGTCAACTGTCGCTTCTCCCATGTGGAAAGGCCTGACGTTTGGCTGACCGCCCTCACCGCTGAACAACGTGATTTCTTCCGTCGCCTGCACAGTCTCTGCAACCAGTACGGGGTCAGTATCAAAGCGGCCGACTCCGGCAACGGAGGCAGCCTTCTCCAATTCGAAGCCGGAACCCAATTCGAAGGTGTTGAACTCGACCAAGAGAGCTGCCGAGTGCGGCCTAGAGGGTCGATCCGCTACCGCAAAATCCCTTTGGACTAGCGCTCGGCCGCTGGTTGTACCCAGTGCTTCTCCCAGGCCGACAAGAAGGGTTCGAAGCGAGGCTCAGCCTCGAAGGTCTGCAAAAAGCATTGGTGCCTCGACGAGAGCGATTCATCGGCGATGGGAGTCAGGATCAAAGAGAGTCCGCGACGCGCCTGCTCCTCGGTCCAAACGGTTCGCATTCGCAGGTAGATGCGGCTGTTCTCGGCGAACTCTGATGGACTCAACAAGCCATCCCCTAGATGGTCTCGGGTGGAGGCGTAGTTCTCCATCCCACTGAGCAAAAGGACTGAAGACTGAAGCGAAATGTCCTCGTCGACAGCCAGTTCCTTCAACAAGTCCATGGCTTGAACGGCCTCTTCTTTGAGTTGGGCAAACAGCTTGATCAAGGCCGGGATCTGATCCTGAGAGCGCACTTGAGACACCAAGGCCAGGGCACTCTTGAGATCGGGTAGACCAGCCCTGAGCTGGGCCAGCCACTGCAACTCTTGCTGCTGGTGGCTCTCCAAGAAAGTGAGCAGCGCCTTCTGCTCCCGCTGACCATCGCCATACCCGCCATCGATCTTGAGCACCCGTTGGCCGCTCGCGAGCCCCGACTTGAGGCGCAGATTGCGAACCCCAAACCCGTCCTCATCGCGCCTCTTGGCAAAGCGGGCCCACAGCCTCAGCCTCAGGTCGTCACGGGGCTCATCAGCCACCACGAGCGTCTGTTTAGACCAATCGCAGCCGCCATCGAGCTCCAAGGAATTCAGAACCTGGCCCTGGGAATCGAGCACCTCGATCTTGGCTTGCGCGTAGACCGAACTCGAAGACATCCTCGCCTCGAAACAGACCGTTGGGGCCACACAGCCCTCGGTAGAAAAACTCTGACTCAGAAGCGGGGCTTCGCTCAGCTTCGAGAGCAAGACGTCAGACGACGTCCCCTGAGCGGCCGCTTCCCAGCCCTGGGGCATCTCCTCAAACTGCAGCCACTGTTGACGGGAGACCTGAACCGAGGCGATTCGAGGCTCCGCGATCTCAATTCCACGACCTTCCCGCTGACCACCGGACAATACGTGAAAACGCAGAGCGATGGTCTCGTCCCGGAATCGAGAGAGGTCCACCTCAACGGTTTTCCAATCAGAGACTCCCTCAAATTTGTAGAGTCGCTCCCATCGGGTCCCATCCACACTCACCTCTAAGTGGCAGCGGTCCGTCGTTCCCAAGATCTCGTGGCGCACTTCAAATTGGAAGATCGCTCCCAACTGATTGCTCAGGTTCAAGCCGTGGGCTGTCAGGGTCATCCCGTAGGAGCGGCGCTCCCCAGGAGCCGAGAAATCCCACCAAACCAAACCCTTCTCAGGGTCCAGATGGCTCCCCCAGCTGCCCTCGCTCTCCCATCCCGTGGAGCGCAGGCGGCGCGCCAACTCAGCCACAACAGGTAAGCGTTCGGGGTTCGAGTTGAGCAATTTCAGAACTCGAATCTGACCGGCACCGTCCTCGCCGAGATGGGCCGCCGTGGCTAAGCAGAGCGGGTCGGTGACGCGAGCTTCGAGGGCCGTTTTCCAGAGCCTCACTCCAGCGGGGACACAATTCGAGCAACTCAAAGCCTCAGAGAGCAAGGCCCAAGATTCAGGGGTGAGTTCAGCCCCCGAGCGTAGCGCCAAAGAGTAAGCCAGTTTAGCGTTCTGCAGGCTACCGCACGGCGCGATCATGGCGACGAGGTAATCGACCCGCTCAGCGACCTCGGCAGAGTCGGCTCCATCAGCCCCCAAAAGAAGCAGGGCTTTGTCGGCAGCATCCGTGCTGATGCCGAACTCAAGAAGTCTCTTGGCCGACCTATGTGTGGGCTCTATCTGCATTTGCATTCTCTGATTCCCATTCTGTATTCCCAGGCTTCATCGCCAGGGTCTATCTCTTGACCAAAATCCAGAGGGCCTCGCGCGTCGCGAGACCGCTATCGAGCCCTCTAGCGTCCCGCCATCGTGGCTCCTCAAGCGGGACTATAGCTGTGCCTAACAAAAGAATTAGGCAAGCCTAAGTTATGGCATTTTTGACAGAATCCTGCAGAGAGGGCCACGATCACACTTCGAACATACCCGCGATACCCAAACCACCCGACACACAGAGCGTAGCGAGTCCGCGTCCGCCTCCCCTATGCTTGAGTTCGTGGAGCAGTGTCACGGCCATACGATTGCCCGTGCATCCGATGGGGTGTCCCAAGGCGATCGCACCACCGTTTGGATTGAGCTTCTCGGTTGGAATGTTGAGGGTCCGCTGGCAAGCGAGCACCTGAGCAGCGAAGGCCTCGTTGAGTTCAACGATATCGAAATTCGAGTGAGTTTTCTGATAGCGGCGCTCCAGTTCTGCCAAGGCCACCACCGGCCCGAGCCCCATGCGTTTGGGCTCGCAACCCACGACCACACCTCCCGTGTAGCGGCCCATGGCCGTCAAACCGAGTTCCTGAGCCTTCTTCGCTGTGGTCAAGACCAGAGCGGAAGCTCCATCGGTGATCCCAGAGGCGTTGCCAGCGGTGACCCTACCCACTCGATGCTCCAGTTCGTAAACAGGGGGAAGCTTGGCTAGCTTTTGGGCTGTCATCCCGTCGCGAGGGTGCTCGTCAGATCGCATTTCGACCATCTCTCGCCCCTGCTTGACCATCACCGAGACGATCTCTTCATCGAATCGTCCCGCCGATCGTGCGGCCTCACACCGCTGCTGACTCACCGCCGCGAACTCATCTTGCTCCTCGCGGCTGATGTCGAAATCGTCGGCCAAAAGTTCTGCTGTCTCGCCCATAATGACCTGTGCGAGGGGGCAAAAGAAACCGTCCCGATACATCCCGTCAGTGAGCTGGTCGTGGCCCAAACGGACTCCCCACCGAGCCTTCTCCAAGAGGTAAGGAACCTTGCTCATGTTCTCCATCCCAGCGGCGACCACGATCTCGGCATCGCCCAACAGGAGAGCCTTGTGCGCGTGGTCGATAGCGGCCAGGCCCGAGGCGCAAGCCTGATTGAGAGTCCAAGCGGGCCTCTGCTCGGGGATGCCGGAGCGGACGGCCACTTGCCGGGCGGGGTTGGGTCCGGTACCGGCCTGTCGGGCGTGGCCCACGATGGTGAGGTCGACTTGCTCCGGCTGCACTCCGGCCCGACTGAGAGCCTCCTTGACGGCGATGGTCGCCAACTCTACCGCTGTGGTGTTGGCCAAACGTCCGCCGAACTTACCGATCGGTGTTCTGACGGCGCTGAGTATGTTGCTGTGAATCTGTTTCATACAGAACGAGGTACCCACTCGCGGTGCCTGCTCAAACAACAAATCGCCAGGCTTGACCGCTAGTCACGAAGGTTTCTGTCGAGAAGCTTGAAAGACTCTCCCATGAAGTCTCGGAAAACTCCCGTGCTCCGATTCCTCCTCTGGGCTCTTCTGTGCGTATCGCTGAGCGCCCAAAATGAGTCGGTGATCAATTGGGAAGGTGGATTCAAGCTCGACGTCCCGGATACGTGGTTGCGTCGCAACCTCAGGACAAAGGGCCTTAAATTGAATTCGGACGACGTTCAGGTCAGCATCGAAACCTACACTGGCATCACTCAGTCAGCCCAGACGGAGCGCCTTCGCAAAGAGGCCGAGAGCCAGGGGTATGCTTTCAAATCTGAGCGCGCGTTCCCCATCAATCAGGTCCCAACACGCGAGCTCGTCCTCCAGAAAAATGGTATTTTTCGCATTTATTACATCCTTATGGCAGGGCAAAGAGGCTTCTTGTGGACAGTTACAAGTCCAAGCACCGACAGCGAGGCCTTTTTAGAAGGCAAAAAAATGCTCTCCACCTTTAGGGTTATTTCTAACTGAAGTGAGTGCAAGATTAGAAGGGAAAACAGCGTGAACGAAGGCATGGACATTCAGGAGATCTTGAAAGCTCTCCCTCATCGCTATCCCTTTCTTCTCATCGACCGAATCACCAAGATCGAGGGCGAAGAGAAGACCTGGGGAATTAAGCAACTGACTCTCAATGAGGAGTTCTTCAACGGCTACCTCCCCGACGACCCTCAACTCCCGCCGACCCTTCTGTCCGAAGCCATGGCCCAAGTGGGAGCGGCGACCCTCATGTCTCAAGCCGGTTCCAAAGGTAAGTACATCCTCTTCGGCGCCCTAGACAACGCTGTCTTCCACCGCAACGCCAAGCCGGGAGAACGCCTAGATATCGAGGCCGAGATGCTAGGAAGAAGAAAAGACGCGGGAAAAACCCGTATCATCTGCCGCGTCGACGGACAAGAGATAGCCCAAGCCGACTTCATGTTTGCCCTCGCCACGGCTGTGAGTTAGAAGGCCCGGCTAACCGCTCTGACCATAGAGGTAGCGGCCCCAGTCCTTGCGATTTTTAACCTTCCGGTTTCTCAGCCAAGGAATAGAAGAAGGCCTTCTTGGCACCGTCAAAAGCTCCATCCCGGCCTCCTCTGGCGTCATGTTCTTCTTCTTGCGATTGCAGGGCGAACAGGCGCAAACGCAGTTCGTCCAGGAATCCTCGCCGCCCCTGCTACGAGGGTGGATGTGGTCGATGGTATTTCCGAACTCTCCGCAGTACTGACAGATGTGGCCGTCGCGCTCGAGAATGCTTCGGCGGCTCAGCGCGACTTCGCAAAAAGGACGGCGGATGTAGTAGTTCATGCGGATGACTGAGGGCAGTTTGTGCTCGCGATGAGCCGAGAGGATCTCGACGCCGTTGACGCACTCAAGAATCTCAGCCTTGTCCTTGTACAACAGCTTAATGGCACGCCTGAGCGTGGTCACATTGAGATATTCATAACTCGCATTGAGTACCAACACTAACCCGTTCAATACGACAACCCCCTTTGGCCCTGGTCTTACGCTCGCAACAGGGGTCAGATCCCCTCTGCCATATCAAAGCACGCAGACCCTAGAGTGTCAACGGGACTCACGCAGGGCGGGGTTGGAGAGGGTCTAGAAGCGTTCGAGAATGGCCAACAGTGCGGCCTCTTCGTCCTCGGCGCTGGGCTTTCGCTTGACCAGTTGCAACACCGTTCCCGCGGGGCCGGTCGCGAGCCACATCTCATCCACCAATTTCAGGAGCAAGGTATAGCCTAGACCGAGGGACACTTTGGTGGAGAAGCCAGCTTGAAACAGAGTCTCAGGGAGAGCGTCGGGGTGGATCCCCTCCCCTTGGTCGCTAACCCGAACCACCACTTCTTGTTCTGTAACGCAGATCTGGCAGCGGCCATTCTGGGCGTGCTTGATAGCGTTGGTCACGGCCTCGCCGGCAGCCAGTATGAGATCTTCTGTCTGCTCGTCGGAAAATTGAATCTGGCTTCCCAGTTCCCGCAATCTCTCGCGGATGGCCTGATAGCTCGCTTCGATCTCCAAGCTGAGATCGAGGTCGATCGCTCCGATCTCAGGGATCTGATCGGGTTCGACCAGGTGCAGCGCCCCTTCGGTGACAGCCAAAACAACTTGAGCGCAGAACCCGCGCTTGTCCTTCTCCGCCTCCACGAGCTCGCTGACGACCTCTTGCAAACGTTCTTCGGCATTCTTGCGCAAGGTGATATCCCGAGACAGACCCACCAATCCGCCGCCCATCTCGTCGGACAGGGGAACCTTGGAGGTGGAAAACCAGCGCGGGCGTCCGTCGGGAGGCGTGAAGCTGTGGAGTTGGTCGGTCACCGCCTCGCCACGGTTGAGAACGAATTCATCCTCTGCCTTGATCCGAGATGCCTCTTCGTGGGAGAAGAACTGCCAGTCGCCCTTGCCGATGAGCTCTGTGGGATCGGTGACACCGATGAGGGCAGCCTTAGCCTTGTTGACCCTGGTAAATCGACCCAAGCGGTCCTTGAAATAGATCACGTCGGGGATGTTGTCCATCAACTCCTGAAAGTGCATTTTCTCAAGGTTGAGCTCTTGAACGAGTTCGTAATGGGTCGCCGCCTGAGTGATGGTCAACCTCAGTTCCAAGGGCTCCCAAGGTTTGGCCAAATAGGCGTAGATGTGTCCTCGGTCTACGGCTCGCAAAACTTCATCGGGGTCGGAGAACCCGGTCAGGATCACGCGGGTGGCCGGAGAAACTTCAGAGACATCAGCCAGCATATCGCGCCCAGCGCTCAACCAGCGTTGGTCGGTGACCACAACAGCGATCGAGTTGTTCCGCAGAATATCGAGAGCTTGCTCTGGGGTCTCGGCGATATGAATCACAATAATGTCGCTGAGGATCCCCTCTAGGGTGCCTCGAATCCGGGGCTGAGAATCGAGCACCAAGACTTCGGGACGATGGTCTTCTCGGGACTTGTTCATGAGAAAATGGGTGTCCCGACCGTCTTGGGGCCGCGTTGATGGGGGGGTCGAACATTTCGCTTCTGAAGCTCGGTTGAGGTCAAGAAGGCTCTCTATCTTTTGGTCCAGGATGTCGGCGATTTCCAATCAATCGATTTAGCCCCTCGGAACAAGCCGACGGACTCCGCCCCCCTTCTCTTTTAGCCAATTCATGGCTAAGGGAAACATCCACCGGCCTCGGTTCAGAAAAAATCATACCGGATCGCTGCGCCGAAACGAGGAACCCAGTGAGACTTTCTAAGGACCGAGGCGACGCGCACCCCTCGGTCCGGCCGGCTATTCCTGCAGGCATCTAATAGAAGATCGTGCGGGTGCGATGGTAGGGGCGCTCATTGGCCACCGGCTCTTGGCCGATCTCCCACAGCATCGAGTCCAGCTGATGAGCGGCCAGCTCCAGCCCCAAATCGTGAATCTCTCGCCTGAGAAGCTCCACCGCCCAAACCATGGCGGAGCGAATTTCGACCTCCTGGGGACCACCGGCAGGCAGCTTCTCGCCTCGCTCTAAGCAGGTCTGCAGCGATGGGGAGTAACGCAGGACTCCCTGTCCTTCCAAGACCTGTGGAATTTTGTAGTCAGCGAAGGCGCTCAGTTGATCGAGGTCGTGAAAGGCGACCAAGGGGTCGTCGCCCATAGCCCCTTTGAGGTCGGCCACCAAAATCTGAGCTCTTTTGAGAAACTTGACTTCTCGCCCATAGTAGATGGTCTGGTCGTGAAAGCTCGGGAACTCCTGCGCGACCATCTCG
>CAZVVF010000159.1:0-7881 GCA_964630575.1 uncultured Burkholderiales bacterium
GCTGCGTTGATACCGCCTTGGGCCGCGACACTGTGGGAGCGTCGAGGGCTGTCTAGGATGGTCAAGACCTTCACTCGGTATCCCTGTTCTGCCAAGGATGAGGCCACAGCGCATCCGGCTAGTCCCGCCCCTACGACAAGAACCGTTTTCTGACGGCGATTGCTAGGGGCGACTAGGCGAAGGTTCCGTTGACAGGACTCCCATTTTGTCTCCAGGGGACCTGGGGGAATGCGGGGATCAAGACTCGGCAAATCAGTACTCTCCTCGTCTTGACTACTACACGAACAGGCCAACGCCCTAGCGTCTTGGCCGAGAATGCTGGGATTGGATTCTTGTGAGGGTGGCAAAACGAGTGGTTGGGTCGCTGCGAATCGGCCCTCAGGGATTTGTGGTATGATACGAGGGTGGCTGGATTCGCGCTATTTCCCGAAGAAGTGAAGTTGCTCAATCGCAAAGGTGGAAGCTATTTGCTCCACTACCAATTCCCGATAGACTATTGGGGGGCCCAGCGCTGTGAGGCCCTAGTCAAGTTCTGGGAGAGTCGCAAATTTCGTTTGAAGTCGGCTGAGAATTCCGCTGTTTGGCATGGGACCCGAGGAACGATCTGGGGCAATCTTCTGGCTTTCGATGTGAGGAAACGACTTTCGGAAGTCCTCATCGAGATAAGCGAGACCGATATTGTCTGCCGACATCTGTTAGATTTCCGCCATCAGATCGTGACCCACTGGGACATCCTGGACCACAAGTTGGAACTCGTCCTCTTTCGCTGTGCTCTAGAGGGGAAGCCCCTCCCGGATTACTTCAAGAAGTTGAGCCTGTCTCGCCTACCCAGCCAAATAGGATGGACCTTTGTCGGGGTTCTTACCGGTGGCATCGGAGACCGAGCACCCAATAGATTTCACGAAGAGTTGATCCAACTGGCCGATGGTCTGTTGCCCTCGATGACGCTTCGAAACCAGGGCGCCTAGCCAGCGCTGGCTCTGAGACAACACGATCTTGGGGAAACGGTAACGATTCTGTAACAAAGGCGCAAAGGTGTTTAAGACCTCAAGGGGTCCGGGAGCAGTTCTCTTGCCTTATCCTAGAAGGAGACTGGTTTTTGAGCGCCAGTCTAGCACAGGAAGGCAGGGCTCTATCGTGACCAGAATTCAATCCTCAATCAGGAGAAACCCAACACCCCAGGGAGTGGCCAAGCCTCGCAGACGATGGCAGGTTTATCTTCTCGCGAGCCTGATTGTGCTGGCTACCTTCATAGGGGCTGGCCGTCTTTTTACCAAGACCGAGACCGAACCCGCTCGGTTGGCTGGTTCGGGGGCTGAATCGCTCAGACCCCATCGTGATGAAGCAGAGGATGCAGCGCCTCCGCTTCAGGGGACCTTGGCGTCGGCGGCCACTGAGGAGAGCGCGGTTGAAGAGGAGGACGTCGTTGAAGTGACCCTGCCACCGGAAACCGAGGTGCCTGTTTGGGTGGGACCGACCTTTGTGCCCGGAGCCAGCAGCGAGGTGGGAGAGGATCTCGATTTGGCTCAGAGTGTGGTCGGTGAGTTCTACCAGAGTCTCAATAGGGGAGACGTTGTGGGGGCTTACGACAAACTCTCGAGAGAATTTCGAGAGGCTCTGCCCTTTGAGAGGTTCTCGCAGGGCTACAGCCAGACTCAGTCCTTGACCTGCCAGATCAAGCACAGTGAGCAGGTCGGGCCGCGCCGGATCAGACTCGATGTCCAGATCGCGGTGACCGAAAAGGGAGTGCCGGTGGAGTACTGGGCTACCTGCCTCGTTTCGAAATCGGCGGACGGCTGGCAGATCGCTGGTGTGGCCCAGATCAAGAGCTGAGCGACACCAGCGATGGAGTGGAAACCCTCGCTGTCGGCGCTACCTTCCGGGTGGCCGAAAGGGCGGTTGGTAGTGATGAAACGAAGGCGGCGCGCTGGGTGTGGGTTGAATCTTTACCATCACAAAGCCCTGACTCGGCAGCTGATGCTTTGAGAGATGCTCCAAGGCTTCCTCGGAGTACGGTTTGAGCGGGTCGGGTGTGTCGATGACTCCCATGCGCACAGTGCTCTCAAACCATGGAACGCACAGCTCTCGGAAATCGTCTGCGAGATCGGACCAGGTTGGGTTCCGATTTTCGTCGAGGGTCAGAGTGCCTTTGCACTCACCTTGCGGCATATATCCCGTGCCCGTAACCTGCGCTTTGTAGAACTTGTAAGTCATGATTAACCTCCGCTGACTGCCTGCATGAGTTTGGCGCATATCCACGCACCATAGGTCCCTAAGGCATATCCGACAACGGCGAGGAGAACTCCCACTGGGGCCAAGGCCGGATGAAAAGCACCGGCAACCACAGGTGCGCTGGCTGCCCCCCCAATATTGGCCTTGGAACCCACGGCGAGAAAGAAGAAAGGAGCCTTGATGAGCTTTGCAACGATAAAGAGGAGCGAGACGTGGATGCTCATCCAGATGGCGCCGACCAAGAAGATTCCGGGGTTTTCGAAGATGGCCAGAACGTCCATCTTCATTCCGATCGTTGCGACCAGGATGTAGATAAAGGCTGTTCCGATCTTGCTCGCTCCGGCCCCCTCATAGTTTCTGGCGTTGGTGAAGCTGAGGATGATACCTATTGTGGTGGCCAGAACGATCAGCCAGAAGAAGGAGCTGGTCAAGCTGAACTTCTCGGCACCAGGGACGTGCTTAAAGGCCTCGGCCAAGAGTCCCCCGAGCCAATGGGACAGGCCCATAGAGCCGAGTCCAATACCGAGAATCACCATGATGTCCACGAAAGTGGGAATGCGGGCGATACTGTTGCTGAAGGCTTCCATCTTGTTCTTGAGATGCTCCACCGAGGAGGCATCGGCTTTGAGCCAGTGGTCTATCTGCTCTGATTTCCCGACGCCCAACAAGAGAAAGAACATCCAGATTTCGGCTACGATAATGTCCACCGCGATCATTTGAGAAAAGAGCTTTCCGCTAGGTTGGAAGAGAACTTCCATGGCCGCCTGATTGGCCCCGCCGCCGATCCAGCTTCCGGCTACGGTCGCCATTCCACGCCACACCGCGTCCGGACCAACACCGCCTACGACGCTCGGCGCGAAGCTGGATACGATGAGTATGGCGATGGGGCCGCCGATGACAACACCCAGAGTTCCGGTCAAGAACATCCCTAGAGCCTTGGGCCCGAGTCGGAAGACTTCTTTGAGATCGATACTCAGGGTGAGAAGGACCAAACAGGCTGGCAAAAGATATCTTGAGGCTACAAAATAGAGATGAGATTTGTGGATGAACGGGGCCAAGGTCGCGCTCGGGATGTTGGCCTCGGCAACCGCATTCTTGAGAGCGGCGAGGGTCATCTCCGGTGTCACCACGATACCGGCTGCCGTCAGGGTCTCGGTTGCGCCTGTGAGATCGAACCAACCGGGTGATATCAAGCCTATCGTGGTGAGGATCGAAGGGACAAAGTAGCAGAGCAGCAGAGCCGGGATGTAGCTGAAGAACTTTTTGCAAGCAGGTGCGGTGGAGGCGAAGAAGATCGCGCCCAAGACCGCCATCAGTAACCCGAAGGTAATGGCATCATCGGCGAATACAGGTGCACCTATGCGAACGACACTATCCATGACTTGGGTGGTTAAATGACAACATCAAAAATCCCGCTACCAGACTAAGAATCTGACAGTGGGACAGTTCGGTTGAGGGTTGGGCACGCAGGCTGACGATATTGGCCGTTCCCATTCGCCACCTCTGGCAACGCTAGGGAGGCTCGGGAAGCCCCTGTTAGAGCATCAGAATTCCGCTGCGAACCCCAACCGAAACCGCCTCGGCGCGGTTGCTCACCTGCAGCTTTGAGAACACGGAGCTGAGATGGAATTTGACCGTGTTTTCCGAGATGAACAGAGCTTCGGCGATCTGGCGGTTGCTGAACCCTTCGCCTAGTAAGGTCAGAATCTCCAACTCCCGCGGGGTGAGGCCGTGCTCTGTCGAGCTTGACTCGGGAACGTTGAGATGGGTCGCGTCAGCCACCGAAAGCCCGAGCAAGACGGCACCCAGGGCGCATAGGATAGCTTCATCCTCGGATTCTCGATTGAGCAAGCCGCGACCCGGCGCTGGTGACAAGACGTACTCGTTCGAGAGGAGTACGAACGGTTCGCTGAGCAACTCCGTGTGCACGTCGGATTCCAACTCCCCTAGGACAACGCTGTAGGGCTGACTGGGTTGGCCCTCCCAGTTGAGCGTTTCACTGACGGTAAAGTCCCCGCTCGAAGTGATCAGCGCGGCTAGTCCGCGCTGGAGCGAGGGGGAGTTGGCCACGACCAGGACCGGTATCAGCAAATGTCGTGGTCCTCGCAGTGAGGAGGTCCGGGGCGACGATCGTGCGGGCCGTGGTGATCGTGCGGTCGGTGATGATCGTGTGGCCGGTGATGATCGCGTGGGCCGCGGTGACGTCGGGGTCCGCGATGAGAGTCGTGATGCTGTCGATGCTGATCCTGCATGTGCCGCATGACCCTTCGAATCTGCCGTTTGATATGACCTGGAAAACTCGGCTCGGGTCGAGAGCCGAGGGTGACGCTGAGTCGTTCGGCCTGGCCTCCGCGACGAAGGTCCACTGTGAGCGTCTTTCCGGCGGTTTTAGAACGAATGGTGTCGCGCACGTGTTCGGGATCGCTGACCGGCACTCCATCCAGGCGCAAGACGATATCGCCAATGAGAAAGCCCGCTTCTTGGGCGGGTCCCTCGGTGCGAACGACGAGACAGCCCGGTCCCACTTCAGATTCGACTCGATGCAGTCCGAGACCCAGAAAGGCGGGTTCCAGGTAGCTTTGATCTGCCAACTCCCCGATCAGTTCCGTGAGAGTGGCTCGGGAAGCGATCGTGGGGACATCGGCCAGGAGGTGAAGACCAAGGAATTCACCCTTATAGTCCACCAGCGGGCTGCCCAGGAACTCCGTCAGTGGAGTGAGACGGTGGACCAAGGCCTCAGTGGGGAGAAGTCCGATTTGAGTCAGCGGATTCCCCTCGCGGTCTCGGGCGATGGCCATCATGATCCCTGGCGAGACTTGGCTTGCCCAGGGGATTGGTCGATAGGACTCCAGGGCTTTCTCGAGCTCCAGCACGGCGAGGTCCATGGTGGGGACGCGCCCAGTGACCCTACCCAGGACCGACGTGCCATCGGGGAGGCCGACCTCAATTTCGGACTCTCTGTGAAGGGACCGACTGGAGGTCAGAACAGTGTTTTCCGACCAGAGAATTCCACTCGCGTTGGGACCACGGCGACCGTTGACCCGAACGACCCAGTGGGACGCCTTCTGCGCGAGTTCGGTGAGTTCTTGGGAGAGTGTTTCTAAGTGTTTCATTGGTTGACTCCTTCCCCTGGATTATGACACCACCTGGCGGGGAAGGAGATCGGCCAAACGGGTGGAGTTGGACCTACACCAATGGGTAGCTCGGGACCTACTCTCATGGGTGGGGCACAGGCCTGGTTGAGGGTGAAAGCCGCCTCTTTTTGCGGCGCTAGGAGCCGTTTGGGGATTGGGCCGCGGGGAGCGGTTGTGATCTGTGGTTGGGGAGAAGAGGTACTCTCGACTACCGGCCGGAGCTGGTCCGGTGGGATAGGCGAAGTCGCTGGGCTCTCGCAGGGGTGCCCCGGAAAAGGCTTCGTTGTACTCCGAGGTCATTCGCGCTATGAACTGGTCGTACTTACCCCTCTCTTTGAGGAGTTCGGCGGTCTCTTTTTGCAGACCGCCAGACAGGGCCAAGAGGTTGGTGAAGCTGACGTCGATGGTTTTGACTGGCGCGGCTCCTCGTCCCAGGTTGTCGCCAGACTCCCCGGCTCCCATGGGACCCTGGAGCTTGGGGCCGGTCAGCATGTTGTGGAGCCAGGCGAGACCCACGTTTCCTTCGAGTTCACCGGCAAACTGTAGCAGCATAGGGAAGGCCCCGTAGGGAGTGTAGGTGTTTTGATACTCCAGTTTCTGGCTTCCCACTCCCTCGACTCCGGCAGCCGACATGTACTTGTCTTCGAGTGGGTGGTGCGCTGAGGCGGCAAAGCCTGGGTAGTTTCTATCGGCGGCATTCTGGGAGCGGATCTTCTCCCTGATTCGAAAGAGGGCTTTGAAGCCGTCGATATCGTGGTAAGGGAGAAACAGGTGAGCCCACTCCTCGTGGGGAGAGCCCCAGTAGCCTTTCCAGGTCGTTCCGTACCGGTGTTCGACACGCTCCATCTGGATATCGTCCCAAATGCGGTCTCTGGCCGTTGGCTCGAGTCCTCCAAAAAGGGTCACGTAGCTGACGATCATCTGGCCTTCATGAACGCCGTGCTCACCGGTTGTGATCCCAGCGCCGGAGTAGGTGGCGCTGGCGCTCTTGGGATCTGAGATCTCAACGTGTCCGCGAACGCCGCCCGACTTGGGCTCGATCAGTACCTCTTGGACCCTTTGCTGGAGATGGTCGTTGTAAGCTCTGTAGCCTTGGCTCAACTCCTCTCGACCGGTGTCTCGCAGCGCCTTTTCTACCAACAGCAGTGACCAGGCCATCTCACCCATATCCAAGGTTGGTAGGGCCTGCTTCCATTGGCCGATAGGCTTCATCTCGCGACCGGAGTGAAACCAGCTCACGTATCCGGCAAAGCCGGGGTAGTTCTTTTGGTAGGCCTGGTAGGAACGAAGCTTCTTGCCCAAGATGTCCGCGGCGATTTCCGGTGCCTTGGCCGGGTCGTCGGGGCTGACGACTTTGCCGATCAGAGGGTCGCCGTAGAGGGCTTTGACACAGAGGGCAAGATCGAGGCACTCCTTGGAGGCTGCGCTAAAAATCCTAGCGGATGAGGGTTGGCCGGACTCGGCATCGAGATTCCATCCGTCGAAGGTTAGACCCGATTCCCGATGACGGGCCTGGGCGAAAAAACGGGCCTCGTGCAAGAGGTAGTCGTCTAGGAATTGGGCGCTCTTTTGCGGGTCCTGTTGGAAATCTCTGGTCTTGTAGTTCCAGGCGAACCGCCAGCTCGGATAGGGGGTCGCCAGGGCGGGCGACACGGTCTGAGCGCAGAGTGCAACGATCAACCCCAAGGTGTACGGAATTGGAATCTTTGGTCTGTTGGAGCACAGAGTGCGGAGAAGGGAGTCCAGGCGATCGATGCAATTGGTCATGATGATTCGGCACAATTCTTTCCGACGGACAATCCGCCGCTCTGCTCTCACATCCTGTCTCTTTGCTAGTCTTTTGCTCTCCCCATCGTTGGGGCAAGATGTTTTTCCTAGCCCGACGGTCTGGGCAAGTCAGGCTCCGCCGGCTGTGCAGAGGAGTTTTCCTAAAGAAGATCCCTTTCTGCTGGAGCTCTTAGCCAAGATGACTTGGAAAGAAAAATGTGGGCAGTTGACCCAATATGCTGGTGAGTTGACCGGTCCCCAGCCTATCAAAGCGGAGCTCTTTGAGCGAATCTCCACGGGTGAGATAGGTTCGGTTCTCTCGGTTTCGGGGGCTGCCCGCTGCCGCAAGATGCAGGATGAGGCCATGAAGAGTCGGCTCAAGATTCCCCTGCTCTTTGCCTTTGACGTGATTCACGGCTACCGAACCGTCTTTCCGATCCCCATTTCTGAGGCCGCATCGTTCGACCCCGATCTGGCTTACCGAGCGGCTCGCATTTCGGCCACGGAGGCCGCCTCGGCCGGTATCAACTGGACCTTCGCTCCCATGGTCGATCTGGCTCGAGACCCTCGTTGGGGTCGGGTGATCGAAGGTGCGGGAGAAGACCCTTTTCTGGGTTCGGTGTTCGCCAGGGCCAGGGTCAAAGGCTTTCAAGGTGAGTCCCTGGAGTCGTGGAACACCCTGGCCGCTTGTGCCAAGCACTTGGCCGGTTACGGGGCCGCTCAAGGAGGCCGAGACTACGATACTTCA
>CAZVVF010000160.1:0-7874 GCA_964630575.1 uncultured Burkholderiales bacterium
CCCGAGCCTGTTGATAGCACTGACCTGCCGGAGTTGCCGGAGGGGTGGTGTTGGGCGACAATTGACTTATTGGCCGAAAAAGTACAGGACGGCAACTACGGAGGGAGCTACCCGAAGAAAAATGAGTGGCAAAGTTCAGGCGTTCCTTTCTTGACGGCGGCTTGCCTCGCGACAGACGGCACAATCAAGGACTCTGCCGTGAAGTTTGTCAGTCAAGAAAAGCAGGCTGAACTGCAGAAGGCTCAATTGGCGCTCGGAGACGTAATATTCCCAAACCGCGGTTCACGAGATGCGCAGCTTTTTGGAGCACAGCCTTTTGCTATCCGGGTGCCAGACGAGTTCATACCTGGAAATATCAATCCTCAGTTAACGCTTGTTCGACCGCTTAAGGAGGTGATGACTTCAAGATTTTTCTCCTGGGCGCTGAACGCTCCAACATTTCTTCTCCAGGTACGTGCTCAAACAACTGGAAGCGCGCTAAATTTCATCAATCTCACGCAAACGAAGCGAATGTTCATCCCTGTCCCCCCGCTGGACGAGCAAAACGAAATCGCAGAGATTGTCGAATCTTATATACAGAACCTCGAATCTCGCTTTAACATAGATGGTCTCGTTTCATTGGTCGGAAAACTCAACCAATCCATCCTAGCCAAAGCCTTCCGCGGCGAACTTGTCCCCCAGGACCCCAACGACGAACCCGCCTCCGCCCTCCTCGACCGCATCCGCGCCGAACAAGAACAAGAGGCCCCCAAGAAGAAACGAAAGAAAGCTAAGGCCTGATGGCTCAATACCTTCTCATAGCCAGTGATCTCAAACCGTTCGAGGGCAAGGCGCTCACAGCGGCAGACATCTACGATCTAATGATGGAGAACGAGTGTTGGGAGTTCACCGATTCCGCCCCCCACTTCAAAAAAATGGAACCAGGCGACACTCTCGTCTTCTACCTCGGCGGACCCAAAGGCCGCTACATCGCTGGGGAGGCGGAAGTTGCTGGTGTCGCCAAGCCTATAGACAAGAACAGTCCCAAGACATTCGATCGCTCTCAGATTCCGTTCTTCACTTCACGGATGCCTCTCAAGAACATCAAGCGTTACAAACCGGGCCAAGCCGGGCTGGACGTCATTGAGAAGCTTTCGTTCGCGAAGGACAGCAACGTCGAGCGAAAGTACATCGGGCTTCTCTTGCGGGTTGGTTGCCGCAGACTAGCTCAAGCCGACTTAAGTTTGATTCGGAAGCACGCCCCGCGGAAGCACAATGAAGTCCTTTAAGCTCCAAATCACTTTTGGCCCGAGCAATTCAAAGTACTTCTCGCAGGCTGTAAGGCTGGGATAGCCCGACCAAAAGGAAGCCAAACCGGGCCATCCAAGTTCTCAAGCACTCTGTAGTCTCGAACAACGGACAGCGCAGATTCAACTGCAGGTTCTCGTTGAGCAAGTGAACGAGACATTAGACTACACCGGCCAATCGATCTACTTTTCGAGGGCGGTTCCTGGAAATACGATGGCGGGAATTTCGAGAAGAAAGAGGCTCCAAGGCCAATTGCAGCGTCGACATTGAGAGTTTCACGGTCAAGATTGTTGCCTGCAAGGTGACCAACCCATGTCCGCGAAGCCCAAAGCCTTATGGTGATTACGAATTGGAAAAGTCTGGGTACTTCGCTTGGCATCTGCTAAGAAGAAGCGAGCACCTGCTGAAGGCGAAGTTAACGCCCGGAAGGGCTACGGCGCGCAAGACCGGGTTGCAGCAAGTGATGTCCTCGACTGTCTCTGGAACCCCGAGTTTGAGGAACTGAGACTAGTCGACCCCCTAGCTGGCGCTACCGATGACTATGTTCTAGTGTTCAGCAATCAAGTAATTGGAAATTCCGTCAAGTGGTCAGACAGTGGTGCTCACAACTGGGGTAAATTTCTGGCTTGGCTGAAAGACTTGTCATCTGGCTGGATTGCTCTTAAGAAACAGTTCCCCGGAAAAGAAATTGAGGTCAGGCTTAAGATTAACGGTGGCTGGTCGAGTGCAACACACGGAAATCAGAAGTTCCCGAATCTGTCTGTAGCGGACTTCGTCTTAAATTCTTGGTCTACTCGAAGCAGGATCAGTGGCGAGGTCTGGAGTGCCATCAAGAAATGCACCTCGTTAAGTCCCAAAGAACTCAAGTTGTTTATCAATAGTTGCTCCTTCGATATGGAGCTTGAACTCGAGACTGGCTTTCAGGAGGCACCTCGAAATCGAGAACTCGAACAACTGCGCTGTCTAATCGAAAAGCAAATATTTGAGAAGCGGGGATCATTGACCGTCCTTGATCTCAAACTTGCATTGTCAGCTCCCAAGCCATTCGAGCAAGTCTATCCAGAACCGGAATTTGGATACGTTGTTCCGGAATCGGAGGCTAGACTAGCAGACGTTCTTGATATCACCAACCAGGGATACTTAGCGATTATAGGACCAGCCGGCAGCGGAAAGTCTACGTTGGTTTCAAGGGTTATCAAAGAACGAGACCAGTCCATTCCATACTTCGTCTACCTTCCCGGGGATATTGCCGGGCCAATTGGGAGAGCCGACCCTCTCGGCTTCTTTCGTTCGGTAATCGCAATGCTCGACCAACAGTTGCCCGCGAGCCGAAACAGCCATTCAATCAAAACGATACCCGAAGCACTAGGTGCGCTGAAAAGGCTCTTCGCGGCCGCAGAATCCAGATATCGACAAACCGGTGCAGTCACGACTTTCTTCATAGATGGGCTCGACCATATTGAGAGAACCCCCCTGTCAGTCTCCTTTATTAATCATTTACCACTGCCTTCCGCTATTCCTGAAGGATGTGTCATAGTTCTGAGCAGTAGGCCATCGGGCATCCATTTGCTTCCAGCTGAGGTTCGAACACAGCTCCGCTCTCGGACCATTGAAATCGCCCCCTTGGAGTCAAGCAAAATTCTAGATAAGCTGTTAAAAGCCGAGTGGCTTGATCAGGACAGCGCCGTAGCCCTGTCCAGTTCTTGTAATGGCAATCCACTGGTTTTGACCCATATGCTCCGAGCATGTTTCCATCATCCCGATCGGGATGTCACCGAGTTGTTAACGGAGCAGAAGGCTTGGAGTTCCATTGAAGACTATTACGATCAGACGATCGGTTTTCTCATGGACGACAGAGATCTCAGTCGTTTTCTTGCCTTGGTCTGTAGGGTCGAATCTCCAGAGGTCGAGTGGTTACGAGCGTGGGACTGCTTCGGGAGCCGCAGCTTCGATACAGTTTACAATAAAGTTCTATCCGCCTTCTTTCGAGTTGAACTGACCCATCTTGTACCTGTACACGAATCCCTAATCTACTTTCTTCGAAAGAGGTCTCTTCCACAGATTCCTGGCTCAAATCCGGAGGAAGCAGAGAGAGAATTCCACCTTTGTCTGGCAGCATTCTGTGAGTTGCTCAGCGAGCGTAAGCGTGATGAGTACCGAATTCGGCATTTGTACCTGGCGGGAGAATACTATCGAGTCGCTTTATTCGTAAGCCGGCATTGGTACGATGCAGCTCGAGCGCGTTTTTGCCCGCCTCAGGAGCTTAAGGCCATTTGTGAAATGGCAATCTATTCGGCCGTCGAAGACGACGATATCGACGCGCTAGTTCGCGTACTGCCACTCTGCTACGACAATGAATCTCGCGAATACACAATCTCGTCAGAAGAAATGGCGGCTCTCTTCCTTAAGATTGGAATGCCCAATCTTGCATTCGACTACCTGTGCGGTGACCTGGGGCTTCGCGTGAAGCCACCTGTTGCACTGAAGTTCATCACTCGCTTTCTTGAAGAGCCAACAGAGCAATATCCAGCCAGCGTTCACGCTCGAAAGCTATTCGAATTTGCGACACCTCGCACACTTCTCGCGGGGCTCGAAGAAATCAGAGATCACGACTGCGGTTCGCTCGCTCGCTGGTTTAGGGTCGCGCCATACTTTCACACCAAAGATGAAGTAGTGCGGTTTTACAGTCAACTGAGATTCGGTCAACGACACCAGCACTTTTCGGCAGCTGAGAGAATCCAGCTATCAATACTAGATGGGCTCTTGAGTTTCGAGAAACCGGAAGGTTCAGTCTACGCCGAGGAATTGCTTCAGTCTGAGACAGTCGAGTTGCGTCTATGGACTCTCCAAAGAAAAGAAGCCTTCTTCGAGACGGATGAGACAGACCATTATGTCGCACTTGTCCCCGGCGCGGACGACAACCCTCTGGAAAACCCTTCTCAGGTACTTTGGCTGGCGTCACTGTTAGCTGAACGAGGACGAATAGAGCCCGCCCGGGTCCTGGTCCGGCAGGTCAACTTTCCGGACCTCTTTATCCAGGGTGATGATTTTGGGCTCTGCATAAGATACCTCTACCTCGTAGAATTGTTGAACATTGTCAATGGCCCGTTTAGGTGGAGAACTGAATTCGATGAGAGCGACGCTAGGCTCTTAACGGCCTTTCAGACCCTCGGTTCAGCACTCGCGCTGACTCCTGAATCTCTAGGATGCTCCGAATTGGCCGAGAGTTTCCGAAAAGCCCTTTCCTACGAATCAATTCCGGTGGGCGGAGCCCTGTTGGGTAGACATAAGTTCAGGCTAGGGCTCGCGAAGAGGGCGATTCATTCGGCGTGTCTCAAACTGGCGGAGAAGCAAGGCTCGAGAGGTTTCAGCGCGCTCGTAGAAACATATCGGAAGCTTCGCCATAACTCATCAGCGTTCAACCCTTATTTCTCATCGAGAATGGCATTTCGGCTATGGCAGCTTCAAGCAATTCATAGGTCGGAGGTCCTCGATGAACTGAAAATTTGCGAAGGGAGACTATCCGAGTTGTCTGCGCGGGAGAATGCAGAAGAGAAAATTCGTCTTATACGCCTGTATAACCGCTTAGGAGAGGACACGAAGGTGGCGGTGCTCCTGGAGTCGCTTCCAACCAATCTGTCGGCGGTACAGGATGAGAAGGACCCGCAAATGCTTCATTGGATCAACTGGGCAACATCAGACCTCGATGACTCTAACGCAGTAGGCAGACTGAGCCTCTTAGGCACAGCACTTGAGCTAGTCGGGGGGTCCCACGGTGTTGAAGCAGCTGAAGATATTGTGGAGAATTGTTTCTTGCGACTTCCCCAGCAAGTTTCCGATTTCGGAATTCATTTAGTTTCAAGGGGTGAAGTTGGGTTCGGTTTTGAGGCCTTTCTGGAATCCCTAACTTATGCAATTAGCGAAAGAGATCCTCATTTGGCCGCGCAAATGTTTTCAGGATTCGTTGCCCGGCTCAGTGCGAGTGCGTCTCGCTGCGCTAAGAAGGTGGCAACCTCGCTAAGCGCAACCAGCGATAATAGGAGTGCCCTAGAACTCCTTAACGTTCTTTTCAGAGAGGGCTACCGCAGTGGTCTTCGAGGGCAACTCAAGGACCTGCGAATTCACCTCACAACTTTAGATTGCGAAGTCCCAGCGAGTCTCATTGAGCGAGAGCTAGCTCAGAACAGCCGTTCCACGGGATCCGACAGCTATACATCGTCCGCTGGTGTGTTCTCACCAGAGTCCTTGGCCGAAACACTCGGCGACTCTTCTCAGGTACTTTCATTCGAAACTTACAAGTCGTCAGAGACCTATTACAAATGGAAAGATACGCTCAAACAGATTCGAAGCGTAGATCGAGAAAGGTTCGCGTTCATAGAGCGTCTCGTTGAAGCTAGCTGGAGTTCAGCTTCTGGACGGGTAGCGCTAGCGGAACTTGCGGAACGTTCTGGCTTGGTTCCTGAAGCCATCAGGCTCGCACAGAGTATCCTAGAATCTGCTGAGCCCTGGGGTTGGTTCGAGCAATACGATGGTGGCAGCAGAGTCAGCGCCTACGAACTCCTCATCCGGATAAACGGTGAAAAAGCTAGAAAAGATGCCAAGAACTTCTTCCTCATTGACATTAAGAGCCGTTTCCCCCCAATCGATTGGTTAATGTTTGACCTACGAAGCATCTGTGAGTTTTTCGGCTGGGACTGGCCGTCTTGCTCGGCTTCAGAGTCCGCTTCTGCGTATCTTAGAGATAAGTTGAGACCCTTTGAGGAACGAGCTGAGACACAAGCTTTTCCATCAATTCCGAGCGGAAAGAGTAACGACTGGGAATCATCAATAGTGTCAATTTTTGTTCGGTTTCTGGACTCTCCCTTTGGTGAGTTGGTGAGTCCAAGCGCGGATTGTCTCGATTGGATACTGGCCCATAGACCCGATACTTTCTTCCGAAAAGCGTTAGTGCAATCACTTGAGACGGAAACCGATGTAAGAGTGGAGAAGTTACTCACTGTAATTCTTGCTGGGGTCCAATCGAGCAAGGTGCCCAAGTTAGAGGACTTCGCGGAGGTCATCCCGGCCTTGTATAGTTCTTCAAGGTCGTTAGCAGTAACTCGATTGTGCAGGAAAATTTGCCTTTTGGCTAGCTGGGCCTACGCGCGGGATTCCAGCCTCCTCCCAACTACCTACCGGTTGTCAGTCAAGCTAAATCCGATACCTACAGAGTTCCAACTAATGGCAGGTGAGCTAGAGAACTCACCAATCGGGATGACAATGATGATATTTTCGAGATGGCTTCAAGTCATAGGGCATGAGACCGGAATAGATGAAGAGACCCTGCTGTATCGAGCAGAAACTCTCTACAAACAGGAGAAGAACTCCTTCTTCTGGGCCGATGGTTGTGAAAGGTTCACTGAGAAATGGAAAGGCGCCCTAAAAAGCAGCGACGAGACCTTCACAAAGCCTCAGTATCTGGTCGCACGACACGCTGTGATGCTGCTCCTGCAGGAACTTGTAGACAGTGGGACCCTAAATGAAGACCTGATTCCCGACGCCGGAAACCTTCATCCTCTTCTTGACCCGGTATTTGTTGGCGAGGCGCCCAGATCGAAGCCAAATGAAATTGTAGTCTACCAGGAGAGAGAAGATCTTGAAGACACCTGGATGGCAGACCCTTTAGGCAAAGGCATTCCTCCGATGGTTTCTTGCCGAGCACTAGATTCAGTCGTTATCGCCGAACGCACGTTGCTACGCTCGAATTTCTGGAATAGACTGACGGAGTCGCGATCCTGGGGAATCAGTCCAAGAATGCACGAAGAAAGCATTGAGGATATTCCTCGCCTCAGTTCCTTCAGGTATCACCACGGGCTATCTCAGCACGAAGAATCGGCCATGATGGTCGCAAGCCTCAACCTACCGTCTTTCCGCTCATGTTTGGGCTGGTTGGCAGTGCACCCGAAAATTGCTCGTAAACTCAAGTGGGTGCGGGGTGATTCTGGACTGTTCCGCTATATTGATAGCGAAAAAGCAGTAATGGTGGAAACCATTTGGTGGCGTCAGGGTTGGTGCTACCGTCGTTCTCCCATTCAGGACGGCTTCACCGCCGAGGGGTGGCTCGTTCTTGCAAGTCCGAAGGGCTGGGCACAACTTTCGGAGACCTTTACTGAGCTATACGGGGTCGGCGAACTTGAACGCAGTCAGTTTGATACAGATAGAGGGATGACCGAAAGGATGTCCTGGCCGATCAAGTTCCGGATGAACCCTGATTTGCCCTGGGGACCCATAGGGGACCAACCAGCCAAAACGGCCCATGATCCCACATAACCAAACGTCACAAGAACCCCACCAAATGGGACTTCGCGACACCATGCATAACACCGTGACACACCAGTAAAGACATTCGCCATGATCGAGTCTCGTTCCGAGGAACGTCTTGGTTATGGGCTCTTCAGACAGCGAGGACCGAAACAAGATCAGTATCGACACAGAAGAATACACCGAACGGAAATCTCCGGCAAAGGGCTCTTCGAACTTCGGAACGCAAAACTCGTAAGCGTTGCCCTGAGGGTGGGGGTAGTGGTCAATCGACTTCGGAAGTCATC
>CAZVVF010000161.1:0-7802 GCA_964630575.1 uncultured Burkholderiales bacterium
CCTCGAGCGCTACCGCGACGAGGTGCCCTCGTTCAACGACGACGTCCAGGGCACAGGCGCGGTCGCGCTGGCGGGCGTGCTCAGCGCGTGCAGCCTCAAGAAGTAGTCCATCGCCGACCAGACCATCGTCATCCACGGCGCGGGCGCGGGCGGAGTGGGCGTGGCCTGGGCCATGCGCCGCGGCCTCGAGCGCGCGGGCCTGAGCGAAGACGAGGCGCGCCGTCGCGTGCTGGTGCTGGACAGCGGCGGTCTGCTGGTGGAAGGCCGGGCGCGCATGGAGAGCTACAAGCTCGACTACGCCCAGCGTCGCGCCGACATCGAAGGCTGGACCTTCGCGGGGGACTCCCCCGACCTGCTCTTGACCGATGTGGCCATGCCCGAACTCGATGGTGTCGGGTTGGCCTCGGAACTGAGTCGGATGAAACTCCAGCTTCCCATAATCTTTATGTCGAGTAGCGCGCCCAAGGAGCTTTCTGACCGATTCGCCTCTGAGCGACTCGATTGGCCTAGCGAAGCTTTTGTGTCAAAACCGTTTCAGTTGGTTCACATCGTAGACGCGATTGAAGGGGCTTTGAACGCTCTACCAGATACCCAAGAACATTTGCCCCTCTTCTGAGGCGTGAACGCTGGGGTCCCAACGCGGTTTCCAGACCAGATTGACTTCGCAATCGGCCACTCCGCTCATGCGCTTTACGGTCAACCAGACGGCGCTTTTCAACTCTGGGCCCACTGGACATCCCGGCGAGGTCAAGGTCATGTTGATGTTGACTTCGCGGGTTTCCTCGTTGGGTTCGACGTCGTAGATAAGGCCGAGGTCTACAATATTGATTCCGATCTCAGGGTCGATGATGTCCTTGAGCGCTTCGCGGATGACCTCTTCATTCGGCATAGGGCCTGTAACGTCAGCAGCGCCAGACTCGCTTCCGCCAGCTTCGGGGATAGGAATACCGTGGGCTGGTACTGTTTCGTCGGGTTTGGTTTCGGGTGCAGTCGTCTTTTCTGACATTGTGTCTCCTAGTTTTCCGATTGTTTTCTGAGTGCGCCTTCGAAGGTCTCCCAAGCGAGTAGGGCACATTTGAGTCGAACGGGGTAGTTTCTCACGCCGCCGAGGGCTTCGAGTTCATCGAGGTCGACCGGGCAGGGCTCGGGTTCTCTCACCGTGATCCATTTTTTAAAAGCTTCTCGAAAGAGCTTGGCTTCAGCCACGCTCTTGCCGCGAAGCACGTTGGTCAAAATAGAGGCAGAGGCGAGGCAGATGGAGCATCCAACGCCGTCAAAGTTGACCTCCTCGACGGTGTCGTCGGCTATTTTGATGAAGAGTTCGATCTCGTCACCACAGGATGGGTTGATGCCCTCATCATAGTGGGTGTGGCCTAGCAGCGGACCCTTGTGAGGGGGTCTGGCGTAGTGCTCTAAGATTATCGCCTTATAGAGGTCGTCGTCTGCTGTTATGTCCATGATGGCACGTCCTTATCTGATAACATCTTTGAAGACCTCGCCAGCTTTCTCCAGCGCCACGGCCAGAGCGTCTACGTCACGCGTATTGTTGTAGATGTAAAAGGAGGCCCTGGTTGTGCCCTGACGGCCCCATTTGCGCATGAGCGGTTGGCAACAGTGGTGCCCGGCTCGCACGCAGATGTTCTCGCGGCCTATCAGGGTGGCAAGATCGTGGGGATGGATGCCCCGGAAATCGAAACTCATCACACCCGATCGCAGGTTGGGGTCAGCGGGACCGTATATCTTGAGTCCCTGAACTCGACCGAGTCGCTCAAAGGCGTAGGTGATGAGGTCGATTTCATGCTTTCGGACGTTGTCCATTCCGATGGAATTGAGATAGTCAATGGCGGCCCCTAGGCCGTGAACCCCAGAGATGTTTGGAGTTCCACCTTCAAATTTGTGAGGTAGAGCGGCCCACAACACACGGTCTTGTCTCACACTCAGGATCATGCTGCCGCCAAAACGTCATGGCGGCATCGATTCGAGGATCTCTCGGCGCCCCCACAAGACGCCGACCCCGGTGGGACCTAGCATTTTATGGGCCGAGAAGGTGAGAAAGTCGGCTCCGAGCTTCTTGACGTCACACCTGAGGTGAGGAACACCTTGGGCACCATCTAGGACGACCGTGGCTCCGTGCTCCTTGAGTTGGGGCACAATCTTCTCAATGGGGTTGATTGTGCCCAAAACATTGGAGACCCAGGTCAGGGCCACCAACTTGGGTTGGGCTGCCAGGATCTCGGGCAGTTGCTCGAGGGCAAGGTTTCCGTTGTCATCGACGTCCCACCAAATGAGCTTGGCTCTCTTGCGCTCGGCAAGCTGCATCCAAGGGAGCAGGTTCGAGTGATGCTCCATGAGGGTGACCACAATGGAGTCCCCTTCTTGGATGTTGGTCTCGCCCCACGATTGGGCGATCATGTTGAGGCTGTCGGTGGTGCCGCTGGTGAAGATGCACTCACAAGCGTCGTCGGCACCGATCAGGGAAGCGACCTTTTTTCGCGTGTCTTCGAATCGATCGGTGGCGCGCACGGACCAGTCATAGACGCCTCTATGGACGTTGCTGGCACCGAGTTCGTAGTGCTCGCTCATAAAGGCGCGCACAGGTACAGGCATCTGACTGGTGGCGGCGCTGTCGAGGAAGATGACGTCCCCAAGAAAGGGAAAGTCATCCTCGATGGTTCCGGCCTCAATGGGTGCTGGGGGCGAGATTTTCAATCGTCTATTTCCACAAATACTGATTTGCCGCGCACCACGACGTCGTAGGAGTCGATGGGGATGATGGCAGGTGGTGCGGTGACTGTCCCATCGCGGATATCGAACTTTGCTTGATGGCGGGGACAGGTGATCTGGCAGCCATCGAGTTCTCCGCCACCGAGTTCGGCGTCGTCGTGCGAGCAGCGATTCTCCAGAGCGTAAAGCTTACCTTGGTAGTTGCAGACCACAACGCTCACGCCATCGACTTCTACGGCAACGGCCTTTTCCTCGGGAAAGTCGGCGACGACGCCGACTCTGTATCTCTTTGATTGGGACATGGGTATTCTTCTATTCGACTTTGAGATTGGCTTTTCTACGAAAAAGGGCTATCGCGTCGGAGTGGGTCGAGAGCTGCGTGGCGGCAGGAAGAGGGGCTCTTCTGCCGCCCGCAGACTCAAGACGCGTCGAGCTCTATTTGCCGAGCACGTGATCCATCTTCTCCGCCACGAGATCCATCAAATAGTCGACCACGATAGGTTGCGCGACGCGATTCACGACTTCTTGGAAGAAGCCCCGTACCAAAAGTCGCTTGGTTTCGGCGTCGTTCAGGCCCCGGCTTCGGCAGTAGAAATACTGGCCTTCATCATAGGTCGTGAAGGTCGCACCGTGCGTGCAAGCCACGTCGTTGGCTTCGATCTCCAGTTTGGGCATCGAGTCAGCGCGGGCTTTGTCCGAGAGCAGAAGGTTGCGGTTCTGCTGATAGCCGTCGATCTTTTGGGATCCGGGCGCACACAGAACATTTCCGCTGAAATTCGAGCGAGACTCGTCGGCCAGGGCCACGTGAAAGAGTACGTCGCTGACGTTGGAACCCACTCTGTGGTACTGGTTGAGATCGAAGTCAAAGTGCTGTTTCCCAGCGGCCATGACCAATCCGTTGACCTCCGACTTGCAGCCCATGCCTTCCAGGTCTGACTCCACGAAGAGCTTGGTGATGTTTCCATCGAGCCCTACGTAAAGAACCTGCAAGTGAGCGTCCTTTCCGACTTCGGTTCGGATCATAGGGACGCAGGTGGTCTTGGCTCCCCAGCGTTGTACGAAAACGTAGCGAACGTCGGTTCCCTCTTCCACTTTGATGTCGATCACTGGAGCTGCCATGAACTCTTCGTCGTCGGAGCTGAAGGTCTCAATGATCGAGACTTTGCTGAACTTTCCAACATGAATCATGCTTTTGGTGAGGCCAAGGTTGCCCTCACCACCGTGGAAAGAGTGCTTCGCGTGAAGGGCGATGTCTCCGGTGCTGACATCTTGACCGACCTTGAGTACGGTACCACCTTGCCACATGGCTTGGTTGAGAGCGGTGAAGCTGTTGATGCCGTTGTCGCGCTTGCGAGCGACCAGCTTCATCAGTTTTTCGTCGTAGAGATCATCCATGCTACCGAAGGTGATCCCGTCGGGGGCGGTCCCTTCGCCGATCTGACCGAATTCAGATTTCGGAGCCACCACCTGCTTGCCCTCAAGCTTCATGAGCTTGGGGTTTGTTCGGCGCCAAGATTCGAGGGTGCGAACGGGGAAGGGGAGCTTCTCGAAGTCATCCATTCCGGCTGCACGCTCAGCTTTGAGCCAGTCAGGCATTTCGCTGGTTATCGTATTCAGGGATTCTCGATTGATAAGGTGTTTTGTCATTGTAGCTGTCATACTTTCAGACCATCAGGCTATCCGATGGAGCCCTCCATCTCTAATTGAATGAGTCGGTTGAGTTCCACCGCGTACTCCATCGGGAGCTCTTTGGTGAATGGCTCAAAGAATCCGTTCACGATCATGCTCACGGCGTCGTCCTCAGACATACCGCGGCTCATGAGGTAGAAGAGTTGCTCTTCTCCTACTTTAGAAACGGTCGCTTCGTGGCCGATGTCGGCGCTGTTGTTCTCTATCTCCATGTAGGGGAAGGTGTTGGAAACAGACTTCTCATCGAGCAGCAAGGCGTCGCAACGAACGTTGCACTTAACATTGTGAGCCTTGGGCATGACTTTGACCAAACCGCGATAAGAGGTTATCCCACCATCTTTGGATATGGACTTGGACAGCACCGTTGAAGAGGTGTTGGAGGCTAGGTGGACCATCTTGGCGCCAGCATCTTGAATCTGTCCTTTTCCAGCGTAGGCGATGGAGAGAACCTCTCCCCGTGCGCCCTCTTCCATAAGGTGGACGGCTGGGTACTTCATGGTGATCTTGGAACCGAGGTTCCCGTCGATCCACTCGACGGTCGCATTCTTGTAGGCGTTGGCGCGCTTGGTGACCAGGTTGTAGACGTTGTTAGACCAGTTCTGAATGGTGGTGTAACGGATCTTGGAGCCTTCCAAGGCGACCAACTCGACCACAGCAGAGTGCAGAGAGTCGGAGGAGTAGGTGGGGGCTGTGCAACCTTCGATGTAGTGAACACTGGCCCCGGGCTCGGTGATGATTAGGGTTCTTTCGAACTGGCCCATGTTTTCCGTGTTGATACGGAAGTAGGCCTGAAGGGGAATGTCCACGTGAACGCCTGCTGGTACCCAAATGAAAGACCCGCCGGACCAAACAGCGGTGTTCAGCGCGCTGAACTTGTTGTCGGTGTAGGGGATGATTTTGCAAAAGTACTGCTTGACGATCTCTGGGTGCTCTTTGAGGGCGGTGTCCATATCGAGGAAGATGACGCCTTGCTCTTCCAGCTCTTTGTTGATGGAGTGGTAGACGACTTCCGATTCGTACTGAGCTGATACGCCAGCCAAGAACTTGCGCTCCGCCTCAGGGATACCCAACTTGTCGAAGGTGTCCTTGATGTACTCGGGCACATCGTCCCAGCTCTTTTCAGTTCTTTCAGAGGGCTTCACGTAGTAGTGAATATTGGCGAAGTCGATCTCGTCGAGTTCGGCCCCCCATTCGGGCATGGGACGTTCGTTGAAGTGTTTGAGAGCTTTGAGACGAAACTCGAGCATCCACTCCGGCTCTTCTTTACGAGCACTGATGGCACGCACGATTTCCTCGGTGAGGCCTCTCCCGCTTTTGTAGAGGGGAGTTTCCGTATCGTGGAAGCCGTATTTGTATTCGTTTCCAACCTCTTCTAAGAGTGCTGCATCTGATGACATGAAGTACGTCCTTTCCTAAACGTTCGCGGTTTCTGGAGCTACACCGTGCTTTTTGAGGAGCTCGTCGTAACCTTCGGCTTCCAACTGGTGGGCCACTTCTGGGCCACCGGTCTGCACGATTCGTCCGGCAACAATGACGTGAACGAAGTCGGGCTTGATGTGGTTGAGAAGACGTTGGTAGTGGGTGATTACGAGGGAGGCCATCTCGGGCCGCTCATTCATCTGCTTCACGACACCTTCGGAAACAACTTTGAGGGCATCGATATCCAGACCTGAGTCTGTTTCGTCGAGCAGTGCGAGCGTCGGCTTGAGCAGGGCCATCTGCAAGATTTCGCAGCGCTTCTTCTCTCCACCGGAGAAGCCATCGTTGACGTAGCGGCGGGCGAAGTCGCGGCTGATTCCTAGCTCGGCCATGGTGGCCATCAATTCCTTGCGAAAGGGAAGGGGCTTCACATTTTCGGCACCACGGATGGCTTTGACCGAAGCGAGCAAAAAGTTACCCATGGAGACGCCGGGAATCGATGTTGGGTACTGGAAGGCGAGGAATATGCCGGCCTTGGCACGTTCGTCAGCATCGGACTCCGTGATGTTCTCACCGCGGAAAATGATCTCACCCTCGGTCACATCGTAGGACGGATGACCCATAATGACGTTTGAGAGGGTAGATTTGCCAGAACCGTTCGGTCCCATAAGCGCGTGGGTTTCCCCCTCGTTAATGGTGAGGTTCAGACCTCTTAAGATCGGTTGTCCGTCGATCTCTGCGTGAAGATTTTTTATTTCTATCAGGGCTTTAGCCATGTTTCTACCTCTTGTCGTTTTCTGTTATGGAAGATGCGAAGAACTCTTGGGACGTTGATTCGTCGCCATGAGCATCTCCTAAGATTGTGGGAATCAAACTATGTTTTTGGTCCAAGATGTCTGCCAGTGAGGTCCCATTGAGCACGTTGGTCACCGAATTTTCCAATTCGGCGCACAATCCACGGCAGTCGCAGGGGGAATCTTTTCGGCAAGTGTCGCTGCGCAGGTCGGGGTTCGTGCACAGCATGGGAGGGAGCTCGCCCTCCACGCTCTCCACCAGGTCAGCTACACTGATCTTGCTGGCGGCTCTGCTCAACGCGTAGCCGCCTCTCGCTCCACGGGTGGATTCGATGAGCCCGCTTTGGCGTAGGGCCGAGAGAATCTGTTCGAGATAGCGCTTGGGAATGTTGTCCCGCTCTGCTATCTCAGAACTCGAAAGGTGTCTTTCAGCCCTCGCGAGAGTGAGGCAGGCGCGCAGCCCGTAACTCGATTTTGTAGATAATTTTAACATCTGGCGTGCTCAAGCTATCAATCCCTACTAAAATTGTCAAGATTAAACCGAGGGTTTATTTCTCGGGCTGCTGGAGCCTTTCGGAAAGCCCGCTCAAACCTGGCCTTGTCCCCTTGGACACCAGGGCCCTGTGGAGGGGCATTCTTCTCTACTGAAAGGGGTTGAGCCGGGCTCCGGTTCCAAACCCCAGGCGCACTCCGAACGTTAAGATCGGTTCGTTGCGGAATCCACCGGTCTCGAGTTGAGTGTAGAATCCGCCCCATTTGCCGGGCTCGAATTCCAAGCGTCCGTAGAGTCCGTCGCGCACACCGTTGACCTGGTGAAAGTCCATTTCCGGGGAATCGGTCCAGACTCCGTCCAATTTCGCTCCCAGTTCCACGCTGATGGGACCATAGCTGCTGGAGACTCCGGCGCGTAGGCCCGCCACACCGAGTCCATTCCCGAGAGGGACGTTGGCCCGTCCGCTGAGATTGAGATCGAGGTGGGGGTGCACAGCGTAGGAGAGCTTGGCGCCACCGGTCAGCATGGGCATCATGCGAAAGGAGTCACTTGTGTAGTTGCCCTGCAGGTCGTCGCCAACGCGTCCTCCCATGGGGCCGGACTCGTGCCACCAGCGTTGGATGGATTCTCCGCCCACCTGGCCGATGCTCTGAATCCCGCCGCCCAACCCGTAGTCTAGGGTG
>CAZVVF010000162.1:0-7801 GCA_964630575.1 uncultured Burkholderiales bacterium
TTATTTCTCATTCTTTCAAGTTTATTGTGCCTAACTCTCGTTGGTTGTGACTACGAGGAGGATGCCGACGATGATTCTGACGGCGTCGGTGTTCTGATCGTAAGCGATCTGGGGAGTTCGAGCATTCGGACATTTACAGGCGTTTCAGCTCTCGACAGTGCGGTTGACATCGGTCTGGCCTTGAGCGGTTCTCTCACTCGGCTGAATAGACCAGGTTACCTGTTCGTGCATCCCACGACAGGGGAACTGATCGTGCCGGATGAGGGAACTGGGGCGGTCCTCTTCTTTGATTCACCCGAGGAGATTGAAGGCAACGTTCCCCCAGACCGCGTTCTTTTTGGCCCTGGGACGCAACTGGCTGGTCCGATTCAGGTTCACGTCGATTCGTCCACCGACGAACTCGACGTCCTCGATCGAGCGAATTCTCAGGTTCTCGTTTACAACGATGCTACGAACATTGATGGAGAGGTCGCTCCCGAGCGTCGGATAGGCGGGGGGGCAACGGGGATATTGAATCCCAGCGCGTTTTTCTTTAGGCCGAGCACCGAGCAGATGTCGGTCTTGAACGCTAGTGAGATTTTGACGTTCGAGTCCTTCCGATCCGCTAATGGTCAGCCTGCACCGAGCGGGCGTATCAGCGGCGCCGCCACAACCTTCGGAAATTTGAGCTATGCCGAGTTGACCGATTCTGGAACTCTCGTCGTCATAGACTCAGGGGCGGGCCAGTTGCTGTCCTTCGATAATTGGGCTTTTGACCGCTCCAATGAGGCGCCGACACGCTTTATGCGAGGGGCCAATACGGGGCTTTCCGGGCCGACTCAGTTCGTGATTTTGGAGGACACCATCTACATCGCAGACGGTGACGAGATACTCGTCTACGATGAGCTCTCGAGCCTGGAGGGGAATCCCTTCCCGAGTCGGCGATTCTCGGCTATCAATCCGAATAGCGAGAATCTACGAGGGATCGTGATTCCTTAGCGTCCGCTTTTTGTGCGCGGTCAAGGAGCAGTCTAGAAAGGTGGGTTCGCAGACTGCCGGGAAGCGGAGCGAGTGATTTTTAGAAAAAGGTTAAAAGCTAGCGTTGTCAGTCTCGTGACGGGTTTCAATCTCGTCTTTGGGACGGTTGCTATTGTTCTCGCGTCCCTCGGTCACGGAAATTGGGCCGTCGTTTGTTTGGTCTTGGCCATGATCTTGGATGCCGCCGATGGCTATTTAGCTCGAAAATGGGGCGTCTTCTCGGACTTTGGTGCAGAACTCGATTCGCTGGCCGACCTCACCTCATTTGTAGTGGCCAATTCGGTTCTCATCTTCTTTTGGTTCCACGGGAGCGTGAACCTGTGGTTGCAGATAGCGGCGGCCATCGTCTTCTTGCTCGGTGGGGCGTTCCGCCTGGCACGTTTTAACGTCCAGCCGACGAGTGGCGGTATTTTTGAAGGGATGCCCACCACTGGAGTGGCCATTCTGGTGGCCTTGATCTACATCGCCCATCCCGACCTCGATCCTATGGTCGGGCTGTTCTGGCAGACCACCCTGGGGCTGCTCATGATCAGCAACTTTCGCTATCCCAAGTTCGAAAAATTAGGCAAAATCCCTAAGATCATCTTTCCACTGTTTCTGCTGGGAGGTTATTTGAACTTCGCTCTGGCCACCGCAGTAGGCTGTTTGGCCTACGTCCTGTCGGGCCCCATCCTGACACTCAGGACAGGGTCCGACTAAAGCGGACGAAATCGAGGACGGAGCCTCGCTTCTCTAGTCTTCGATGAACCTGGCTATGGGGGTTCGGCCAGCCAGGACTTTGTCGCCCTGATTGACGAGGACTTCAACTTTGTCCTTGGGTAGGTAGATGTCCGTTCGGGAGCCGAACCGTATCATCCCGAAGCGCTCTCCTTGAGTCAGGAGTTCACCGCGTTGACACCAAGTGAAGATCTTTCTGGCGACGACACCGCTACGCTGAGCGATCGCGGTACGTCCTCTCTCGTTCTCCAGCACAATGTAGCTCGAGTCGTTGTCCTCGGCGCCTCCCAAGAAAGCGGGCGCGAATCCACCCGGCTCGTCCCAGCGGTCCACCACTCGTCCAGCGATAGGGGAGCGGTTGACGTGGACGTCGGTAACGGACAGGAAGATCTCTATTCTGGTCCAGTTCTCATCCCCGAGGCGAGGATGGCGGGCGTCTCGAACGCCAATGACGTGACCGTCCGCCGCTGAGAGGCAGAGGTCTTTGTTGGCCACAACCAGGCGTTTGGGGTCTCGGTGAAACCAGGCGGCGAAACCGGCCATGGCCATGGGGATCTGCCAGCCTCTTCGGCCGGAGGCTTTCCAGGCTAGTCCGGCTCCTAAGAATGCGCCGACAACGGGCATCCCATCAGTGCAGAAAGAGAGTGGCCCAACGTTGATGCGGCGACGCTCTGGGTCAGGCTTCATCCCGGTGGCAGCCGATGGGTTCGGCTGTTCGAATCTCAGGGAACGAACGACTGCGGGAGGGAAGTTGGAGCGAATGACCTCGCTGCGGAATTCATAGGATTCCAGCATCTCGCGGATCTGGTCGCTGACCTGGCCGTAGCGCTGGTCTTTATGAACCGGCTGGAGAGCATCGCGGATGTCTCGGAAGTAGGCGTACTCGATGTAGGTCAGAGAGCCACCAGGGGTGAGCAAGAGTTTGTAGTGTTCGATCACTCTCTTTAGAATGTCGCTGTCGAGGGTGGTGAAGGGAATCGAGGAGATGATTATGTCGAAGTCGTTCTCTTCGCCGAATTCCGTGACGTCACCAAGGTAAAAGCTGACTTGGTCCGCTCGAGCTGCGAATTTCGGCTCTTCCTCGAAGCGCTTCTTGACGTAGTTGAGGAAACTGGTGTTGAGGTCGCACACGGTCAGCGTGTCCTCGTCGCTCATGCTATCGAGTACAGCCTCCGTCACCGGGCCGGTTCCACAACCGACCTCCAATATACGCTTAGGCCCCCTGGTCCGACGAATCTCGGAGCAGAGAGAACGTGCGGCCGGAGATCCGGTAGGGAAAATGGCACCGATATCACTGAAACCGTTGCCTAGCTGTTGAAGAAATAAATATTTATCGCGCAGACTCATCACGCACCGTTCCAATTCAGCGAAAAAGTTCCTTTTCGTTTTCCCCAGAGTGTTAACTCAGAATTTACAATTCTTGCCTCGGATTCGTGTGTACTAGGTACAGTGAGATAGAGTTGAGGGGACAAAGTATGCTTCAGAAGATTTTTGGCTATAAGGTGGAATTGGTAGAACACTCGTCGGAGTACACACTGGTGAAGTCCGATAAGGCTGTGATCGTAGGGACGCAGATCCCGGTCAGAGTCAGTGGGGCGGGCGGCAAGCGCACCCCAGCCGTGCCAATGGTTGTTATCTCGTGTCGGGCCTGCGAGCACGGAGGCTACTTGGTCACGGGTCGGTTTCTAGTGGAGCATCCCGATCTCTCCGGGTTCGCTATTCCACCGGGAATAGGGAGCGATTCCAGCGTTCGCTCCGGGACTCGTCTCAATTGCCATCTCTGCGTGATATCACGCGACTTGCCCGGCTTCCGGGTTATGACCATCGATCTCTCTGAGGGCGGTCTCCAGGTAGAAGCTCCGTCACGCGTGGCGCTGGGTAGCTCGGTGTTGCTGAGAGTGGAGTTCGATACCGAGAAGCTGCCTCCGCTTCAAGCCACAGCCACGGTAGCCTGGTGTCAAAAGATTGAGCGAGGCCGAGTTCGAATCGGTCTGAAGTTCAAAAACCTCGACCAACGGTCCGTGGAACTCATCGCTCTCTATCGGGAACTCGTACAACGCAGGGAGTCGGTGGACATCGCTACGCGCACTGTTAAAGACGAAACAGAATTCCTAGAGACGGAATCCTTGACCTCCGATAGCGCGATTCCAACACTGCAGGTTTTTCAGTGGCACTCTATTCCGCTTTTCGAAGAGGCGATCTTGGTGGGGTATCGGCGGGTTCGCGATACGCTGCACGTCCGTATGCGAGGTGGAAAGACCGGCGTTCGCATTCGCGAGTACTCCTTTGCAGGTCTACAGTTGATGCGAGACATGCTCGACGGTGACCCTCTGAACAACTTAGTGGTTGAGTTTCGCTGCGCCGAGATCCGGCCCGGACTCTTTCGCTTCCAGTACCTCGATCAAGACAAGACGATTCTCATAGAGATAGAAGCCGCTTCCTGTACCGAGCAGTCAGCCCAGCAGAACTAGAGGCAGAACAAGAATCTGGACTAGCAGGCTCGGGCTGATTCAGGCGGAACGGGCGTTTCGTGTCGATTTTGATTCTGCTCTTAGCCCTCGGGCTATTGATGGGTGTCGCCTATCGGGGCTTCAGCGTTGTCGTAGGAGCCCCGGTATGCGCGCTGCTCGCCGTGTTCTTGGCTCTAGGGCCAAAGGCCGTCCTACCGGTTTTCTCAGGGATTTTCATGAAGGACATGGTAAGCTTCATCGCGCTCTACCTACCGGTTTTCTTGCTGGGCGCGCTGTTTGGCAAATTCATGGAGTTGACCGGTGCGGCCGCCTCCATCTCAGCCTTTATCGTTGGGGTTCTGGGTGAGCGGCACAGCATAGGAGCCATTGTGCTGGCCTGCGCCGTGTTGACCTATGGGGGAGTCTCCCTGTTCGTGGTGGCCTTTGCCGTCTACCCCTTCGCCAAAGCCCTTTTTCGGCGCTCGGAATTGCCGGAGCGACTCATCCCTGGGACTATCGCCCTGGGCTCTTTCACGTTCACTATGGACGCTCTCCCTGGGACCCCCCAGATTCAAAACGTGATCCCTACGACTTTCTTTCGTACCACCCTTTACGCGGCCCCTATTCTGGGGGTGAGCGGTGCGATCTTCGTTTGATCTGCGGAATGCTCTATTTGGAACGCCGCAAGCGTCAGTTGATAGAGGGAGGAGAAGGGGGTCCTAGAGCCTCAAAAGAGGAGGGGAAAGAAGCTGCTGAAGAGGTGTCTCTCCCCTCAGCAGCGGTCTCTTTTCTTCCACTCTTGATCGTGGCTGTGGTGAACTATGTTTCCAGCGCCTATCTTCGCGGCGTCGAGCAGCGCGAGATCGCTCTGTCCGAATTCGGATTGCAGAGCGACGCGATTGTCTCGCTGGACAAAATGGGAGGAATTTTTGCTATCGAGGTGGCCCTCGTCGCTGGGCTCTTGGTCTCTTTTGTCAGCGGCTATCCGCGTTTGAGGAACAAGATGCAAGGCGGTATGAACACAGCCGTGGGAGGGGCTATGCTGGCTGCGCTCAACACCGGCTCGGAGTACGGCTTTGGGGCAGTCATCGCTTCGCTTCCAGGTTTCGTTCTGATCAAAGAGAAGCTCGTGGGCGCCTTTTCCAACCCCCTCATCAACGAGGCTGTCTCGGTGAACCTGCTGGCCGGGATCACAGGTTCGGCCTCCGGAGGCATGAGCATCGCTCTGGTTGCCATGGCCGAGAACTTCAAACTCGCTGCCACGGAAGCGGGAATTCCGTTTGAGGTGTTGCACCGAGTCGCTTCGATGGCTTCAGGAGGGATGGACACGCTGCCTCACAACGGCGCTGTCATCACCCTGTTGATGATCACCGGGATGACCCATCGGCAGGCCTATGGAGATATCTTTGCTATCACCTGTATCAAGACTGTGGCTGTTTTCTTTGTCATAGCTCTCTACACGGTTACAGGTCTATACTGATCGAGAGAATTGTATTCAGCCGGCAGCGAGGCTCAGCCGGACGGGGAATGGACCTGTCGAACGCTGTCGAAACACGGAGGTAAGATGACCAAATCAAATCACGCACTGGTGACAGGCGCCACGTCAGGTATAGGCTACAGCTTGGCCCGACGCTTAGTGGATCTCGGGTACCGGGTGAGCGTCAACGGCCTGATTCCGGCCGAGGAGATGGACGACTTTCTCTTGAGCTTTGGAGACCGCGAACGGGTGCGTTTTGCCGAAGCCGACCTCCAAGACGTCGATGCCATCACCACCATGATGGCCCAAGCCAAGGCTGAGTTCGGTCCCGTGTCCGTGCTGGTGAACAACGCCGGGATTCAGCACGTGTCTCCCATCGAGGATTTCCCACCCGCAAAATGGGACGCCATCCTGGCTATCAATCTCAGTTCGGCTTTCCATACCACGCGGCTGGCAACACCCGATATGAAGGAGATGGGCTGGGGGCGTATCATCAATTTGGCTTCGGCTCACTCCTTGGTCGCTTCACCCTACAAAACGGCCTACGTGGCGGCTAAGCACGGCATCCTTGGCCTGACAAAAACGGTGGCTCTGGAGCTTGCCAAAGATGGCATCACCTGTGTGGCCATCTGCCCAGGGTACGTGAAAACGCCGTTGGTGGAAAAGCAGATCCCCGACACGGCAAAGGCGCGAGGTATGACCGAAAAAGAGGTCATCGAAAAGGTGCTTCTAGCAGCCCAGCCGACGGGGAACTTCGTGACCACGGAGCAACTCGCCGATACCATGGAGTTTCTGCTCTCCGATGGGGCGAAGAACATCACTGGCACAGCTCTATCGGTCGATGGCGGTTGGACCGCTCAGTAGTGAGTTCTCAGTACAATTTTTTCTATGCGGTGGGGACGGTCTTGGCCGGATTCGCTTTCGTCATGCCCGCTTTTGTTGCGGCTGTGATCTGGAACCGCGTGGCGAGCGAGCGCGCGGTCAACCCCTGGACCCCTCCTTTGCTCTGGGGGGTCCTCCTCTTGTCTCTTGGAATCCTGGGCTCGACCGATCAGAGCCGCGCTTTCGGTGAGAATTGGGTGGTAGGCTTGGGCCTGTTCGCCTCAGTCCTTTGGTGTGGCCTCCGTCGTCAGCGCTACGGGCGCTCGAAAAGTGGGCTTGCTAAGCTCTAGTCAGCCGAACGCTCCTCTCTGAGGACTCGGTGTTCACGGCCCAGACCTCTCTAAAGCGCTGCGTTAGGGGGCACGAACGCTTGTTCGTTATTGGGTTTCGGGTTTTTGGTTAACAGTGCTGTTACATTTCTAGGGGTACGATCTCCTAAGATGTAAGTCAGGAGGCGTAATGCTCAAACCAACTGGAAGCTCATCACTCACTTTCCAAAAAATAAATCGCCCGGATGCTCCCAAAGAAATGGCTCAACAGAAGCCTCAAGCGGATGCACCCCAGACACCTAGTGACAAGGTTGATATCAGTCCCCTCAAAGGAACAACGACCAAGCCGGTCTCCAACGAGACCCGCCCGTCCATTGTCGAAGGCGAAGTTATGGTCAAGACCAAGAGCAGCCTCTTCAAATCCGACCAAGAAGGCCTTCTTAAGAGCCTTGGGGCGTCGGTCAAGGAGCGCTTCGAGTTCCCAGATGACCTCTTTAAGTCTTTCGACGGCGAAGTTCTCCGCCTCCAACTCCCCGATGGTCTCAGCACCAAAGCAGCCTTGGCGAGGCTCGCGGATGACCCTCGTGTCGAGTACGCTGTACCCAACGAAATTATCTATCTCGATGAAGTGACCGAGCCCGATGCCGGTCAAGGCCAAGGCGGTGTGGACCGCGGCGGACCGGACGGTCGAAAGCCCGACGACTTGGACAGCAAGCTCTGGGGTCTTCACAACAACGGGCAAGATGGTGGTACCTACGATGCCGACATCGACGCTCCCGAGGCCTGGCTGAAAACGACCGGTTCCAACGATGTGCTCGTTGCCGTCATCGACACCGGCGTGGACTACAATCACCCTGACCTCAAAGACAACATTTGGACCAACCCAGGTGAGATTCCCGGAGATGGGATCGACAACGACAACAACGGCGTGATCGATGACGTCCACGGCTATAACGCTCAAGCGGACAACGGCGATCCTATGGATGGCC
>CAZVVF010000163.1:0-7749 GCA_964630575.1 uncultured Burkholderiales bacterium
AAGCTCGTTGGGGGAGAGGGGTGTTTCTGGCGGACCTTCTGGACTGTCGCCTGTTGGTCGACGCGCAGCACGCCGATTGGCTGCAGAGACACTCTTGGCTCTTGCCTCGTATGGAGGTGCAAGTGATGGTGATGTAACTCTCGGCTCCGGGGCTATTCTTTCTGGGCCCTGAGTTCTCTGCAATCTTTCTTCTATGGAGTTTTTGCTTTCATCTGCTGGGGGCGGTAGGCTTGGGGCTACGAACCTTCAGTCACGCTTATCTGGCCTGCTATCCCTCCTTGATCTATCTCTCTTGCTGAGACCCGTTCGGATTCCCAAATCGATGTCTCAGAGTGTCGACCCAGGCTCGGTGGGCTTTGGGGAAGATCAGCTTCAAGGGGGAGCGATCGTAGCGCCAGGCGGCGTAGAAGACCCAAGTCAAAAGGGCGATGGTGAAGGAGACGTTTTGCCACCCGTTCAGTTTCCACTGGCCTTCCCAGAGCAGGGTTCCATACTCTCTGGTAAAGGGTCCCCAATAGTAGATCGGCCACAGGTCGTCGATGGTGTCGGTGGGTCCGCGCGAGCCAACAAAGTCGCAGAGGCAGTGGAAATGGGCGATCAGAAGCGACCACCAGAAGACCTTTGATTTGGCCTTGGCTTTCCAGGCCAACAAGCCGGCTAAGACCAGGATGCCGGGCATTCCGTGAAACAGAAAATGATGGTAGTCGGCGTAGAGTGTCGTCTCTGGCCCGCCCAAGGCAGGGCTTGCGAAATCGCAAACGACACCGAGGCTGTCGAGGTCTGGGAGGATACCAGCCGCCGCGACCAAGATCTTGTCGCGGTCATCCTCCACAACGAGATCGGCGACGACCCAGGAGGCTAGGAAGTGAGTGATGGGGCTCATAGGATACCGCCTCTCAAGGTTTGCACCAATCGAAATACCAAGTGTTCTTGTATCCAGCTGAAGTGCCGCGACTCAAATAGGCCCGCCCCCAATTTGGCTCTGCACAACAAACCTGAATCAGGAATCTCGGTTTGGCGGGGTGGTCCTTGCAGAGTAACGAGAGTTCCTCTGGATGGTCAATTTGGGGCCACCCTCCCACTTTGATACCAGCCTGAGTGGGGTGCTGGTTGCGAAACTGCTCCCAGGTGCTCTGTGAGAGACCGAGGTTTTGTACCTCGAGGGTAGGGTAGTCTTCGGCAAGAACCGGATGGTCCAGGTTGATAGGCTTCATCGGAGAGTGGGTGTCAGGGGGGGCGAGCGGCTTTAGGGAGTGGAGGCTGCGATAGCAGCGCAACTCCCAGGTCGTTCCCATTTCATCCCCAGCCGAGATCTGATCGGGGTCCGCAAAGAGGGTGAGAAAGGCCACGTCCTCGAGACCTTTGGGCCGGAAAGGGGTCCCGGAGAGGTTGAGTTGCAAGACTGGCCAGAGCTTCCTTTGTTGCCAACTCGGCCACTCTTCATCGGCGCTGCCGTGCGTGATGGTGCCAAACGAGGAGCCAACGGGCTCAGGCTCCTGAACCGACTGATGGCTAACCTGCGGCTTGAAGAGAAGGGTCGGTCGAGCCAGTTTTTCCTGGAACTCAGCAAAACTCATGACTGCAGCTTCTCGCCCTAGGAAGGAACTCCGCCCGCTCGCGTGTGATAGGGATTTGGTGGCCAGATGTTTTGCTCTCATACTCGTGTTGTTGACCCTCGGTGCCTGCGCGCCAAAGAGCAGCAGCGGCAAGACGGAACTCACCTTTTGGACCATAAGCCTGTCTCCGAGCTACGACGATTATATCTACGGTTTGATGGAGAGCTACGAGGCTCAGAATCCCAATATGGAGTTGCATTGGGTGGATCTTCCGCAGTCAGCCTCCAGGCAAAAATTGATGGCTGGAATCGCTGCGGGCAAGCCTCCCGACCTGGTCAATACGAGCACGGAGTTCGCCCTGACTTTGGCCCAAAACGGGGCGATAGTGGGTCTCAATGACAGTGTTTCCCCGCTGGAGCGCGAGCGTTATTTCCCAAATCTGTGGTCGGCCGTCACCCACGATAATGAGGTCTACGCCATACCGTGGTATGTGAGCACTCAAGTGCTGATCTACAACAAGTCACTCTTGAAGCAAGCCGGTCTGGACCCAGATTCGCCCCCCACAACCTTGGCAGAGTTGGACGACTACGCTCGAAAGGTTACTCAGCGTACCGACGCGGTGGGGCTGATGCCATCGATCCGTATCTGGAACGACTGGTCGACTCAAGGGGCGCCCTTTGTCGATCTCGATACCCTCAAGCCGCTTTTCACGGCTCCGGAATCGGTGGCCGTTTTGGAGCGTTACCGGGGACTGTACGCTGAAGGTGTCATGCCGCCTGAGACCTTGACCGAGGGGTATCAAGGCGCCCTGGACCGTTACAAGGCAGGAAGCTTAGCCTTCTTGGAAGTGGGGCCTCAACTTCTTCTTCGGATCAAAGCCGACGCTCCCACGGTCTACGAGTCAACAGGGATTTGCGCGATGCCCCAGAGCGAGACGAACACGCTTCCCGCGTCGACCATGAACTTTGTTATTCCGCGTTCTTCCAAGCATCGAGAGGAAGCGCTCAAGCTTGCGCTCTACCTAACGAGCCCTCAGGCACAACTCGAGTTTTGCAAACTCGTTCCGATACTTCCCTCGACTCTCGAGAGTGCACAGGACGAGTTTTTCCAAGCCAGGGGGGAGGACCCTCTGCAGTCCGAGGCTGTTCGTATCTCTCTTTCCCAGCTGCCCCGGGCACGAGATTTTAACTTCAGCTTGCCCCGGAGAAAAGACCTTATGCGTTCCCTCAAGGAGGCCGTGGAGACGGCTATCCGAGGGGAAGCGACAACGCTCGAGGCCCTCACCAAGGCGTCTGACGCCTGGGACAAGACCCTGGCTCCCTTTCGAGGAACTCACAAATGAAAAGCGTACCCGGAGAAGAACTGAAGGAACTCACACAGTTGGTTGTGGATTTTCGCGAGAGACGGGACTGGGCTCAGTTCCATCATCCCAAAGAGCTGGCCTCAGCGTTGTCGATCGAGGTCGCCGAGATCATGGAACTGTTCCGATTCAAGACGGCCGAGCAAGTCGTCGAGATGGTGAAGCAACCCGAGGTGCGTCAGGAACTCGGTGCGGAACTGGCGGACTCCCTGTTCTTGCTCTTGCTGCTTTCCCACGAGAGCGGCATCGATCTTCGAGAGGCCTTTGAGAGCAAGTTGGAACTTCTCGAAAGTCGCTATCCCGTAGAGAGAGCCAAAGGCAGCAGCGCCAAATGGACAGAGTACCAGAGCTAGCGCTTTGGGCTCAGAGTCGGCAGCTCTTGAAGAGAGCGTTCGCCCTCAATCCGATTCGCTCTTTTGAAAAATAGTTCAAGCAAAAGTCATTTGTCGGGGTTATTCTAGAGGGTTTTTCAAGCAGGGAAAATAATTCAATGCCATGAGGCGAAGTCCGTGGATAGCTTGGGTCTTTTTAGCTCCGGCGCTCCTTATTTTGGGACTGTTTACGTTCTATCCTATCTTTTGCGGTGTTGGCCTGGCTTTCACCGAGTTTTCCTTGCTCCGCCATACCTCCGCGGGTGAACTCGTGGGTCCACGTTGGGTCTGGTTCGAGAATTTCTCCCGCCTTTGGGTGGACCCTTACTTTTGGAAAGCGCTTCTGAATTCGGTGACCTATCTCTTGGTGGTGCCGGTGATTCAGTTGTGTGCCATTGTCTTGGCAGTTCTGGTCGATAAGCCGTTTAGGGGTCGCAACTTCTTTAGAACCGCCTTTTACATTCCAGTGATCACCTCCGTTGTGGTCATTGGCATCACCTGGAGATGGGTTTTTCGCTCGGATGGGCTGGCCAATTTTCTGTTGGGTTGGATCGGTATTGAGCCCATACCGTTTTTGACGGATCCGAGATACGCTCTCGTGTCCATCATGTTTGTGACGCTGTGGCAGGGTCTTGGATACTATATGATTCTCTATCTTGCCGGCTTGCAGTCGATACCTCCGGAACTCGAAGAGGCGGCTCGTTTGGACGGAGCAGGGCACGTCGAGGTGTTCTGGCATATCACCGTTCCTCTGTTGAAGCCGACAGTCGCCCTGTGCAGCATTATCAGTTGCATCTCGGCTTTGAAGGTCTTTGGGGAGATCTTTGTTATGACGCCCGATGGAGGACCGAGTCAGAGCACCTTGACTGTTGTCTACTACATCTACATCAAGGCTTTCGAGGACTTTGACATCGGCTATTCGGCGGCTGTGGCGCTCGTACTGGCCGGGGTCGTGGGCGTGATCAGTTGGATCAACGTCCGCTACTTTAAAGACGGCGGTTTGAACAGTTATGGATAATTCGGGAAAAGGCAAGAGGTTTGACCTCGTGGGTATGGCCAAGTGGATGTTCCTCTCGGGGATCGCTTGTCTGTGCTTGGGGCCTTTTCTCTTTATGCTGAGCACTTCGCTTGAAAATGGTGACCTGTTCAAGTTGGAAACGCCCCTGGATCTGCTTCCCAACGATTTGAGCTTTCAAGCTTATAGAGATGTCTTCGTAAAGCTCCCGGAGTTGCCACGCTTCTTTCTCAACACAGGTTTTCTCTGTTTTTTCGGTGTGCTCTTGGAGGTCGGTTTTGCAACGATGGCCGCGTACCCCCTCGCGCGAATGGAGTTTAAGGGCAAAGGGCTCATTATGGCAGGGTTGCTGGCCACAATGATGCTGCCCAGTCAAGCCAACATCATTGTGAATTTTGTGACCATACGCGAGATCGGTCTCTACGATACCCTCACTGCGGTACTCTTGCCCTCTGCGGTGAGCGTCTTTGGCGTCTTTCTTATGCGACAGGCCTTTTTGGTGGTCCCACGGGATCTTGAGGATGCGGCCAAGATGGACGGTGCCAGTGAGTGGTTCATCTTTTCCAGGGTGATGGTACCACTGACTCGTCCGGCTTTAGGGACTCTAGCCTTGTTCTCGTTTGTGGCGCACTGGAACAGTTTCATGTGGCCACTGGTGATCCTACAGGATCGTTCGAACTACCCCCTGAGCGTTGGACTGGCCTATATGCAGAACACCTTTGATAGCAATTTCCGCATTGTGGCAGCCGGCTCAGTGTTGGCGATGATCCCGATTTTGATTCTGTTCTTGCTCTTGCAGAAACAGTTCATTCGGGGCATCACCGCAGGCGCTGTAAAATAGAACACCCGATAGGGGCTCTACTCAACCGGTAGTGTGGGGGCCTTCTCCATTTTGCTAAAGACCATCTCGTCGACACAGCCGCCTACAACAGCGTCTCCCCACACATTGATGGCGGTTCGGCAGCGGTCCAAGAACCAGTCAATAGAAAGCAGCATCCCAACTCCTTCAATAGGGAGTCCGGCTGCGTTGAGGACGATGAGCATTGTCACCAGGCCTGCCTCTGGGATACCAGCCGCGCCAATGGCGGCCAGGGTCGCGGTAACGAAGACGACGAGCTGTCCTCCAAAGTCGAGATGGATACCGAAGGCTTGGGCTATGAAGATAGCAGCCACGGACTCGTAGAGGGCTGTTCCGTTCATGTTGACGGTCGCTCCGAGCGGTAACACGAAAGCTGTCGCTTCGGGCGAGACACCGGCCTCTTCGCTGCACTCCATGGTGAGCGGCAAGGTCGCTGATGAGGAGGCGGTGGAGAAAGCCGTGGTGAGTGCCTTCATCATCGTTTTAAAGAAGGTCAGGGGGTTGCGGCGGGCCAGAAGGGCGTAGATTCCGGCCAGTAGGATACCGTGGGCTAGCAGAGCTAACAGGACGCACAGCACGTAGTTGCCGAGTTTCGAGATCTCGGTGAAGAAGGCGGCCCCTCCACCTGCCTTCCCTAGTCGGGCTGCGATAAGGGCAAAAATACCCAAGGGCGCGGTGTACATGATCAGATTCACCATCTGCATCATGGCCTCTGATACCCCATCAAAGAAGTCGAGAACGATCCGACCTTTGTTTCCTAAGGTTGTCATGACACCACCGAACATAAGGGCGAAGAAGATGAGTGGAAGAATCTCGGTGTGGGCTGCGGACTCAATGATGTTCTCCGCAACCATCATTTTCAGGACTTTGGCGACCACACCGAAGAGAGACTTTTCTCCCTCTTGAGTGGCTTCCTGAGCTTGGTCTTCCGTTTGGTAACGAGCGATCAGTTGGCGCACAGGTTCACCGTTTTCGGTGAAGTAGTCCTGGTTCTTGGCTAGGACGAGGTAGCTATCGTCAACCCGGACGACCTTGCGGGTCGTCGGCGCTTGGGCTCCGCCTTCCACGGCGACCCCTTCACCCGGTTTGAGAAGGTTGACGAAGATCACGCCTATCAACACAGCCAGAGCCGTTGTGCCCCCGTACAGCGCGACCGTGAGGAGTCCAGGTTTTCCGAGCTTTCGCACGTCGCCCAGGCTCGCGATCCCGCTGATCATGGAACTCACGACAAGCGGTACTATCAACATTTTGAGCGCGTTGAGGAAGAGTTCGCCTATAAAGTCCAGCTCTTTGGCCTGCTCGGGAGCGAAGGCTCCAAAGGCCCCACCTAGGACTACTCCCGCGATGATCGCTGGAAGTAGCCACTTGGCTCCGTGTCCGGCTTGGTGGTCTTCTGTTGGTTGGCTGCTATCACTCATGCGGCGCGCCTTCGTCAACGACAGGACTACGCCCTTTGATGTAGGGCCTCGGGAGTAGCCTTCTTGATGGCCTAGGAAGAACTTGTCCGCACGGCCTTAGACGGTAGGCGTGGGCATCTCGATTCCTAGACCGCGCGCTACGGCCTGAAGCTCTTTCTTCTCGTCTGCCACGACAATGCCGTCTGCTGCCGCTAAGGCGATCAGGTAGTTCATTATTGTGGTCTTGTCTTCGTCGGTCAAAAGGCCACGCATCGTCGATGCCAGTTGGGTGGCAGACGGTACCTCGTCGATACCGTCGAGAAGAGTCTCGAAAATCAAGGTGTTGAACCCGGGGAGCATTTCTGTGCCGAGTTCGTTCGCGACCCTCTTCTCATTCTCTTCAATCTTTCCATCAGCGGCGACCAACGACGCTGCTAGGGCGGCGGCGACAGTCGGTAGGTCAGCATGCAAATCCATGAATAATATCCTCTCGATTCTGACTCTCGTCGGACTGTGGTTGGCCGGAGGTGTGGCTCTTACCTTGCGAACAATCGTTCGCAAAAAGAGTGTGAGTGGACGTCTGGAAGGCTAAAAGCTCATGCTGCGTGTCGATCCGGGCCCCAGGGTCTTCCGGTTTTACCGGCTCTTTAGAGCTTGGCGGCGGCTGGTAGGATATTCTTGGCCAGGTTCTTCTTGAGTTCGCCGAGTGTCTCTTGAAAGATCTCAAAGCCGCGCTCGACGAAGACCTCTTCGGGTTTCCGGCTCGCCATAGACTCGAGGTGGATGCCGTCTTGAACAACCTTCATGACCTCTAGGTGCTCTTGCCATACACCGTCGATCTGGCGCAAGGTCACCTGGCGTAGCTTATCCTCGGAAAGGTTGGGGTTTTCCAGGAGAGCTTCGACCTGGTTCGAGAGAAGGCCCACGATATCGGTTGATTTCACAGCCTTTTCCCCATCATAGCTCAGGGGAACCTTGAGTTCTTCGCTGACCTTTTTGAAGGCGGCTTTGACCTCTGAAGGAGAGTGTTTTCGTTTGTCACTCAGGTTTTCGAGGACCACCGAGGCCAAGCCCTGGCTCGCCATGTTGGTGACAAAGCCCACGGCATCTTCCTCGCCGGTGAGGACCTGCTCTCTCATGCCGTACCATGTTTCACGTTGAACCTTGTGAACATCCTGGTACTTCGAGGCG
>CAZVVF010000164.1:0-706 GCA_964630575.1 uncultured Burkholderiales bacterium
GACCTCTTTCAGGTTATGAACTTATGTTCTAGGTGACGACTGTGTCATTCACAGCCTTCGAAGGCCCTAGAGAGAAGAAAACAAAATGAAAATGAATTCGATGAGACTAGCTAGACTGGCACCCAGCCAAGGAGTGACCAGCAGCAAGAGTTTGACGAACCCGAAGAAGACGGAGGCCACTGAGTCGCCTGGGCCCAGCATCGAGGCCGACGTGTTTACGGCCGGGTCAGCCAAACCCACGGCTCCGAGTTCGAAGCTCGTCAACAGCATCATCGAAGGCTCTTTCGACTCCCTACACTCGGTGGCAGGCCTAGATATACCAGGCAAACTCGCTGCCACTGTCGCCCAGATAGGTGTGCGTGTCCTGGAAAACGCAGAAGGCCTGAACAAAAAGGCTGAACTCGGCGAAGCCTTTCTAGAGTTCTTTGCCCATTCCGGGGTAGACGCCAAGGCCGCCGAAGACTCCCAAAACCTTTTGCAACAAACCTCGCCCTCAGCCAGTGGTGCAGCCGGTGCCTACCTAACAACCCTGAGAGCGATCGCTATGACAGACGCCGAATCGGTACCTGGTGTGGGGTTTGACCTCGACAATCGTGACACCAGCGTCTCCCCTGCCGAAGACTTCTATCAACACGCCAACGGTGGCTGGATCGAAAAGAACCCTATTCCCTCTGACAAGACCAGATGGGGCCGATTCAACGAGTTG
>CAZVVF010000164.1:716-1139 GCA_964630575.1 uncultured Burkholderiales bacterium
AAGAATACGCTGGTATCACGACCGCCGAACAAGGTAGTGAGCAGCAAAAACTGGGAGACTTCTATTTCAGCGCCCTCGACACCGCCACCATCGAAAAGGCCGGCCTTCAACCCATCGAGGGCCTGCTGAACGCCATCGACGGAATCAACGACAGAGCCTCTCTGCAAAAGGCCGTGGTAACGCTCCACAACACCGGAATTTCCCCCTTCTTCAGCTTCGGCTCGGAGGCCGACGCCAAGAACTCCAACCAAACCATCGGAGCAGCCTACCAAGGGGGACTCGGTCTGCCCAACAAGAGCTACTACACCAACACCGACGAGAAGTCGGTCAAGATCCGTGCTGATTATGTCGATCACATGAGCACCATGCTCGGCCTTCTAGGCGAATCCCCCGAAACGGCAGCCGCCGATGCTCAGAAGATCA
>CAZVVF010000164.1:1149-7721 GCA_964630575.1 uncultured Burkholderiales bacterium
GAAACGCGATTGGCCAACGCATCTCTTTCGCGCTCCGAGATCCGCGATCCTGAAGCCACCTATAACATCAAAACCAGAGAAGAGTTGAGTCAATTGACTCCTGGGATCGATTGGAACGGCTACCTCGACGGACGCGGTGTCACTGCCGACTCCATAAACGTCGGTACACCGAAATTCTTTCAGGAGATGGACAAAGCGATCGGCGAAACTCCCTTAGACGATCTGAAAGCCTACATGAAGTGGAATCTCATCAACTCGACCGCGAGCATGCTGCCTTCCAAGTTCGACGAGGCCGACTTTGAATTCTACGGTAAGAAGCTCAACGGCGCCAAAGAACGGGAGCCAAGAGACAAACGGATGGGCGACCTGGCCAACAACTACCTGGGAATGGCCCTGGGCAAAGCCTACGTCGAACGCGCCTTTCCTCCAGAGGCCAAAGAGCGCGCTCTAGAAATGATTGAGAACATTCGCGGTGCCATCGGCGAGCACGTGACCTCCCTGGAGTGGATGGGTGAGGACACCAAAGCCTCTGCTCTGGAGAAGCTTAGCAAAGTTCGGGTCAAGGTAGGATACCCCGACGAATGGCCCAGCTATGACGGCCTGGAGATCGAGCGTGGTGTCCATGGCAACAACGTCTTGCGCAGCAAAGCCTTCCAAGAATCCAAAGACCTGGAAAAAATCGGCAAGCCTGTGGACAAGAACGAGTGGCACATGACCCCTTCCACGGTGAACGCCTACTACAGCCCCTCGGGCAACGAAATCGTCTTCCCAGCCGCTATCCTGCAGCCTCCTTTCTTTGACCCCAACGCTGACGACGCCATCAACTACGGTGGAATCGGTATGGTCATCGGCCACGAATTCACCCACGGCTTCGATGACCAGGGCTCGCAGTTTGACGGCGACGGCAACCTCCGCAACTGGTGGAGCGACAAGGATAAGGTCGAATTCAAGACTCGGTCCGGTGCTCTAGGCCAGCAGATCGAGAACTACGAGGTGCAACCAGGGTTGCATCACGATCCTGAACTCGTGATGGGTGAGTCGCTGGCCGACCTGGGGGGAATGACCTTGGCCCTAACCGCCTTGCAGAACTCTCTCAAAGGTAAAGGCTTCGACCAGAAAGTCGAGGGATTCACTCCCGAACAGCGGTTCTTCCAAGGGGTTGCCCAAGTGTGGGCTGCCAACGCACGGCCGGAACAAGTGCGCCAGCAGATCGCCACGGACCCTCACCCTGTTCCGGTCTTTAGGGTCAACCAGACCTTGAAGAATGTACCGGCTTTTGGTGCGGCCTTTGGAGTCAAAGCGGATGACCCCATGGCCCTCCAAGAAGACAAAAGGGCCCATCTCTGGTAGGGGGAACCAACCCCGCTAGAGATCGCCTGACAAGAACAGACCCGCTGATAAGGGACTAGAAAAGTGTACCGGAGGCTTTGCTATCTTGGAAATCGTAGGCAAGGACTCCGCCCTTGCCTTCCGAGAGAGTCACGCTCTCGGTCGCTGATGGCCCCTGCAGACCAAACTCAGCACCGGCCTTAGCCCCCGCTACGGAGGGGCTTTCGGCAGCAGACGTTTTCGTACCGAAGCCCTCGCCTGCGAAGAGAAAAGGGCTCGGTTCGAGGCTAGCTTCCTTGCCAGCGGCCTTGGGAGCCATTGCACCAAACTCCGCACCGGCCCGAGCGCCCGCTACGGAAGGGCTTTCGGCAGCAGACGTTTTCGTACTGAAGCTTCCCCCTGGAAGGGTGGAAGGGTTGAGTTTGGGAGCCATTGTACCAAACTCCGCACCGGCCTGAGCACCCACTACGGAGGGGCTTTCGGCAGCAGACGTTTTCGTACTGAAGCTTCCTCCTGGATAGGTGGGCAAGTTAAGTTGGGGACTCGCCTCACGACTCTGGGGCTTGAGAGCCTTCATCTGAGATTCGCTTGTGGCGATATCGTGGAGTCCTCTGCTCGCTCCCAGATTAACCTTGTCGGAGGCGGGCTTGAGGTCTTTCTCTCCCGCGATCTGGCTTGCCAGGTTGTCAGATTTCTTAACGATAGACTTGGCTTGACCTAGTTTCCAGTTCGCGCCAATACCGATATTGTTCATTTTCATGCTGAGTGTCTCCCAATACCTATCTTCGTGACGTACACTCTTCAATGTAACAATATTATGAACATCCCGACAGATGTAAACATTTTGCGATGATCGGCATGATCACTCAAAAATGCGCCCACTGGGTCACTGAGCCATAAATCATGGGGTTGGCTAAGGTTGAGAGGCCACTATGTTGCCAGGCTTTTACGGCTTCGATTTGGCGAGGAGCGGCAAAGTATCAGCGGCGATGGCACCAGATATTCCACCAGCAAGAGCACCAAACCAACCGCCAAGGCTGCCTAAGACGGCTCCTACGGCTGTGGAAGCAGCGCTCTCCATGTACTTCTCATTGGCGTCATTGAAGTGATAGCCGTGGGCAATGTAATTACTCGCGCCGGCTGAGATTCCAGAGGCGATGGCTCCAGTCGCTCCACCTTGATAACCTAAGGCGGCCCCAGCTACAAAGCCAGCGGCCATTCTTAGGTTGCTTTTGAGTCTGCTGAGTTTTGCTTCAGGGATGCGTGGGTCCGAAGCGTTGAGGGCACCGGATCTCTTCGAATACTCAGAGAAGTCGATGTCGAAAGACTCGAATTGTTCTCTTAAATCAAGTTGCTGAGCGTCGATCTCATTTTCGAGATTCTTGCGCATTTCTGCGGTATTGGAGCTGGCTTTAGGGGCAGCATAGGTTTTCCCAATGCTGGAGGTGGTCTTGATATTCATAAGTGAGCATAATCCGTTTTTATTAGTGTGCACTCTGTGCCTTAAGCTAAAGATAGCCGACAACACTGAAAGGCTACTGAATTTCTGTTTCTCGAGGACTCACTCTGGATCCGTTGGCTTGTTCGCTTGAGCCTTTCCCCCAATTGAGGGGCAAGCCCCGCAGTCTCCCCGTCATCAAGTCCCATGCCCCTATGATCGAGTCGATGATCGGCACCAGCAGACCAGGCCTCTGTACCTTCTCGACGAAAACTCGCAAAGAGTATCTTTGACATGATCGGCGAGGGTCAAAAACCGAGTTTCTTTATGCTGATTGCCATCCTCGCCATACAACTTTTTGCCGGCGCTCTCTTTGCCGTGCTCCCACTCCTTTTCGCAGCGGCGACACTCGGCTTTCGAAGTGGCATGTGGCTCAACTTTAAGGACAAGACGCTCGTGACTTGGAAGCAATACCTTTGGAAGGATAGGAACAACGCTGAGGTTCCGTTCTCCCATTTCGAGAAAATTACCATCAAAGACAAGACGGTGCGCCCCAGCAAGGGGCTCACCCGATACTATGTCGGTGTCTTTCTCGAGGCTTCGGAGCCATTTCCCGTACACTATTCGAGCACTGCAATCTTCCCGAACAGCCCCTTGAAAGAAATGGACCTCTTTCTCTACAAGAAGCACGAACCAGCTCGGGCCATGGCCCAGGAACTCAGCAGCAAGCTAGACTCACCAGTCGTTGAGCACCTTTCCCAGCTGCTCTCCTACACAGAATAGTCAAACGACCCCGGTTCGCTCGGCATTTCCCCAGCGCTGGAGTCGGTCCCTCATCCCATCGTTATTCGATCTTTGGCCAGCCACGCACCAACTATGAGCGCTTGCAATCGTTGGGGGTCGGTTCCAGAGGTCTTGCACATAAAACCGCTCTTGTGCGCAAAATGCACGTCGGGCTCATTCTCCAGCAGAGAGAAATCGAGCTGAGGGTGGTCCTCGTAGCGGCCGATTCCGTAGCCATCCCCTCGCCGGTCTGGATACACGATGGCGGCCACGTCTTCGAGGTCATTGGAGCGAATGTAGTTCGCGACCGCGGTGCTCGGCTCGTCTGCCAACGGATCGGTGCGCGGCAAGAACAACGCTTCGATCACCTCGCCTTCATGGGCGATCGACCAATGCTCGACATAGTTGCTAACGAAATCGATGCGCTCCCGAGCCACACGAAGGTACTCCAAGAGGTCTTCCCCAACGAATCGCATGACCTCGTACAGAGGTTCACCGGCCGCGAGCTCAGAGACCTGAGCGAATCGACGCAACAGAGTGATATCGATCGGTGAGTTGAGCTGGGAGACGGCTCGGCGGGGCACCCCGAGCATCTCCGCAGTCTTCTTCGGACCACGAGAATCGAACCATTCGGCCGGTTCGAGCCAGTCGCAGAAGTGTCGCGCGTCCTCATACAGCCCAAGGTAGTCCAGCACGAGGCTGAGTGCACAAGTTGGCGAATGCTCCCGGGCGAACTGATGGTGGTCAAAATTCCTTCGCTCCGGGTCGTGAAAACCACCTACGTCGACGACCACGACGCAAGGATCTTCGAGGTCTTCTTCAGTCGGTTCGCGACGAACTACGGGGGCGCCGTATTTCGCAATGAGGACGCAGACGGCGAGCAGCTCGTCCTTGTGGGCCCCGCCTGGGTGGGTGAGAATGTGGCGAATCATCGACGCTCCATATCTTTGGTGGTTTTGCCGTTCAGTTTGTAGTTCACGACTCAGACCTTTCTCTCTTGAGTCTACCTCAGAGTGACTTTGTCCTTGAAATCGGATCCATGTCAGATCCAGAGGCTTGACGTTGTGTCCAAAGAAATCCTTGTCTCCGATCGTGTGCATTGACTAAAGGGTTGCTACGTCGTCATCTGGGTTCAAGCAAGAAACCTCGCCGTTCTATCGAAGAGCCCCTCGGGAGCGTTACAAGTTCAATCCGCAGAAGAGATAGGTCCCATCCATTCGCCGAAGGTATTCATCAGACTCCTTCTGGTGCTCCTATCCCTTATTTCCCTAACCCTGCCAGTTGTCGCTCAGAGCCCGAGGAGCATTAGCTTCAGGTTCGAGCTTGAGAGAGCCAAAGCTGGAGACGCCGAGTCTCAATACAACGTCGCTGAGGCTTACTGGGAGGGTAGGGGTGTAGGCCAGGACCAGGAGCAATCACTGGAATGGAGTCGCAAATCTGCAGCCCAAGACTATTGGCCTGCTCAGCTTCAACTCGCCAACCATCTTTCTAAGCCTACAAAGATGCGTAATGAAAGAGAAGCCTTCCTACTCTATAAGAAGCTTGCGGACAAGGGCATTCCTCCCGGTCAGCACGAGGTAGCCATGGCCTACATCAACGGCCGTGAAACCAAAGCTGATCCCCAAAGAGGGTTAGAGATACTCCAAAACCTGGTCAAGAAACGGTACGGGCCATCGATTCTGGTCTTGGCAGAATTTTATGCCAAAGGCAAGTACGTCGAGGCCGATCCAAAGCGACACGAGGAACTTTTGCGCGCGGCAGCAGCAACAGACTTTGGCGAGGCCAGGTTTCGGTACTACGAATTTCTGACGGAACGAGGAGAAAAAAAGAAGGCGCTGAGCGAGCTTAGAAGGGCCGCGCATCTTGGCTATCTGCCGGCCAAACAGGCTCTCCTGGAGGCCACCAGTCATCCCCGCCGCAAAACCCGAAAGAGAGAGCCATCAACGAGCAATCGTTTTGCCGATCGAAAGACGACAGACGCCATCTGGACTTTCTCTTTCCTTTTCTTTTTCGGGGCCTTTCTTGTCGTGCTGTTCAGGAAGCCAGAGAAGGTACTTCCATCCGGTAACGTTTTGGTGCCTGCTGTCTTAGCTGGGCCTGGCTTCCAATTGGATGCTCGTGTCTCAAGATGGAAAGATGGGTCTTCCGGCGTGCTCTACAGAGAAAGAAAACGGGTGAGATTGAAACTCGAAAAAGGAATGACGGCGGACTTCTTCTTCCGTTGTCTACTCGGGGCATACTCTCGAGCTCATGCCAGACCAAACTTCGAGAAGCTCAAGTCGATCGCAGAAGGTCAGGCAACCGGGCATCCCATTAGACTCGTACCGGTCGGAAAGATGTACCGTGCGCAATTCAGCTTTGATATTGGGCCTTCGGTCGAGGACTTTGAGATCACCTACGATCCGAAATCTCAGAAGCTACACATTCGTAGCGAATGTTCCGCAACTTGTTGGGATGGGGACGAATTCCGTACTCAAGACAGGCCCACGGCCAAGGTCATGCAGCGTAAGGAATTTCTCGCTCGGTGCGATGAGTTAAGAGATATGAGAGAGCGATTGCTGGGATTGATAAGTGAGGGAAAAGAAGACGAGGCTCAGGCGACATCAACGTTACTCGCCACAGAGCTCAGAGAGGTGGGGCCTCCAGTCGAGCTTGAGCCCTACCACCAGATGTTCGTGGAATTGGCCAACGAGCTTGTCCTTTGGTCATTGATGGGCGTAAAACGGGAGGGGACCGATTCCCTCATATCGGAAATTCGCCGGATGGAAAGTGAATTTTGGGGATAAGGGCAGTCCATTCCATCCCTATCTAGCCCTTCAGAGCAGTCCCGGAAGGGACTTGGGGCCGGTAAGAGCTCAGTTTGGAGAAGTCGCCGCCGGGGCGGCCGCTCTGCTCGCCTTTGTCGGCACCGAGGTAGCAACGAGCATCCTCGATTCGGGTATCGATGCAGCAGGCTACCTTCAACGGGAGTGATGAGAATCCGTCAAAGGTCGGCGACGATGCAACTTGGGGTCAAGTTCTG
>CAZVVF010000165.1:0-5399 GCA_964630575.1 uncultured Burkholderiales bacterium
AACGATCAACACTCGCGGCCTCAAGGTCGAGGGAATCAGCGGCGAGCGCCTGCTTCAGGCTCCCCAGCTTTTCCTGCAATTCCAATTTGCCTACCGTGGCTGCCATAAATAAGAACCTTCCAAATGAAAGACCGGCCCCGTCTCGAGAGACGGAAACCGGCTGTTTTTACGACACGACTATAAACAGACTACTTCTGAATAGTGCGAACATAGTGGACGATTGCCCACTGCTCGTCTGGCTCCAGAATATCGCCCCAAGGCGCCATTCCGGTACCATCGATACCGTAAGCACTGGTTCGAAAGAGTGCCAGATCCATGTGTCCGTATTTATACTCGTCCGTTGCGGTCAAGTTGCGCGGTGCAGGATCAAGACTTTTTCCTGCATCACCGTCACCTAGCCCTTCTGGACCGTGACAGCTGGTACAGTTGGCATCGAAGAGCTCTTTACCCTTCGCGACTATCTCAGGAGAAGAAGCCGGGACTTCCATGGCCAGAACTTCTTCATACCCTTCCATACCATCAGCGGACTCGAAGTCCTCGATCAGTACAGCTTTGTCTCCGCTCGCTGCAACAGTGCCGTTTTCAGCAGGTGTAGCAGCAGCTTCAGCAGGTGTGGACGACTCAGCTGGCGTTGCACTTGCAGCAACGTCTGGAGTCGCACTGGCGACAGCTTCCGGAGTAGCACTGGCCGACACAGCCACTGTCGCAGCGGGAGTCGGACTAGAATCGGGAGTTTTCTTTTGCGGTTGAGTGCATCCTACGACACCCAGTACGGATACGACTAGTACGCCACCCAACCAACGATTTAAAGCCATTTCGGCCTCCTCATTTCTGTAAAACAGGTATTTCTGATGCGCCTAACCCCAAACTTTGTGGGAAACGACTCGCCTGTGACGACCGCCCCTCATATAGGCGCACCCTTATCAACGGTTGCGAATTCCAGAAAGAGATCCTCATTCCTTCTTCGGGCAGCCGAAGCGAAGGAGTCAGTGTGCTTGGCTTTAGACGCCCCAATGGGGGGCATCGCTCGGGAGACTGAGGAGCTACTTTTTTCGGTAGAGAAAACGCATGAGGTCATCCATCTTCCCAGCTGTCACCTCACGGGTCTCTCGCTCTCGCACCTCTTTGACACGAGACCAGGCCTCCTGGAAGGCCAGCACATTGCCCGGTCGCCCGTGGGGATCGGGGTCGAGAGCTCCCAGGAACAAGGTGAGCAGTTTCTTCAGACAATGAACCGACGCCTCTCCCCAGATCTGGCCGGCCTGGTCTAGTCGTTGCCTCATCGACGCTTCGAGCTCTTTGTCCGATGAGCCGGTCCTCGGCTCTCGTCCAGTGAGAGCGAAATAGCAAGTCGCCCCCAGACTGAAGATGTCTTGGCTCGGGTGGCTAGCCTTGCCTCGGGCACGCTCAGGGGCCGAGAATTTGGGCGAGAAGACAGCGTAACGCTGGCTCATCTTGGTCCCCTGGCGGCTGACCAGACCCAAATCCACCAAGCGGTAAAGGCCCGGTCCGGTCCGGAGAATATTGGCCGGCTTGAGATCGCCAAAAACGACCACACCCTCACACTTCCGGTGCAGGTAGCCGAGAACGCCTATCAACACGCCAACCAGGCTGAGAAGCTCATCTAAGTCGAGTGGCCCCTCCCTTTCCACAAAACTCTCCAGAGTCTGCCCTTGAACCCAGTCCATGACGAGAAAGTAGCGCTTTCCCTCGGCGAAAAATCCGGCTGACTTGGGGAGTGCCGGATGGTCGAGCGTGCTGAGGAAGGAGGCCTCGGCCATCAGCATGGCGTTGAAGACCTGGTATTCCTTCTCGGACCAAACGGCCGTGTCCACCACCTTCACGGCTTTGAGCCCCACTGGAGTTCTGGCCAGAAACACCTCGCCGAACCCCCCTAAACCCAAACGACTCAGGAGCGTGATCTCACCATTCTTGAGGAGGTCTCCTGGTTTAAGTTTTTCGGGAGGACGGGCCATACTGGGTAGTTCACCGAGAGGTTCGCTCTTTTCCTTGTCGAAATCGCTGTGCCTAAGGGCCCGGTGATGCAACTCTCGGCGCCCGCAAAAGCGCAGCGGACGTATTTCTTAGCCGTTGCAAACGAAAAAAGGGCAACGTTCTGCACAGAGCAGGCGACCCAAGAGGAGTTACAATGAAGAGTTTTTTTCAATACGTCCCCAACTGGTTCAAATTCATGGTTGTTGCGTCAGTCGCCGTCGTAACCTACGGCCTGGGGAATCTACAGTCAGACAACGTTGAGGTCGCACCTCAGCGCTCCGATCTCCTAGAAACGATGTGGCTCGACCGCGTTCCCGAGATGATGCACGACTCTTGGCAGGGCTACCTATTCACCTCTGACAACATCGGACTCAATATTCAAGCGGCTTCGTCGTTCAAGATCACCCTCGAAATCTTTGAGTTTCAGCTCAAAAAGAGCGATATCCGTTGGCACTTCCCCCACGACGGAGCCAAAGCGAAGACCAAGTTCACCATCGAAAAGCTGAAAAAGCCTACCAAGCACTTCGATCGTCAACTCACCATCGAAAACGACCCCAAGAACGGCGGAAAGACCAAAGTCTATTTCACCGGTCCTGAATTCGCTAATGGAGCCGTCATCGACAAGCTTGCTCCCGGCGCCAGAGAGCGACTCAACTCCTACGCAGGAGAGAGCAACTAAGCCGCAACTCTCGCGCACGAAAGGGCGGGCCTCTTTGAGGTCCGCCCTTTTTCTTTTCCCCAAAGTGGCCCTGACAGAGTTGACTCGCTGAAAGAATTCGTGGAGAACAGAAGGACTGGGGGCCCCGGTTTGACAAGCTACAGTCCACTCCATGAAACAGCTCTATCTAAAGGCTCCGAACGATCTCATACTGCGCGAAACGGCCGACCCCGTACCGGGCCCGGGTGAAGTGGTCATCGACGTTCATGGGACGACGACTTGCGGCACGGACCTCAAGACTCTCCTCCGTGGGCACCCCAAATTCCCGATGCCCACACCTTTCGGGCACGAGTTTTCCGGGATCATCTCCTCCCTAGGCGAGGGAGTTACGGACTGGACGGTTGGAACCGAAGTCATGTGTGCCCCCACCGCTCCGTGCGGGGTGTGCCCGGTTTGCCGCAGAGGCCTTTTCAATCTCTGTCCACTCTGCATGGACGGTCTCATCCTGGGGGCCTTTGCGGAAAAAGTTCGGGTCCCGGCCCACATCGTTGAGCGCAATCTCTATTCAAAACCCAAACATCTCGACTTTTACGAGGCCGCTCTCATGGAGCCCCTGGCCTGTGCCGTCTACGGCCAGCAACAGCTCCCCTCTCTCAAGGACAAGACGGTGGCGATCGTTGGCGCCGGCCCTATCGGCCTTCTCCACCAAATGCTCGCGCTGCAACAGAAACCAGCCCAGCTGATCGTTGTGGGCAGACGAGCCGCCCGGTTGGAGTTGGCCCACGAGATTGGCGCCGATGACATTGTCGATGCCGAACTGGAGCCAGACCTGCTGAGCTCGGTCCTAGCCCGAACCCAAAACTGCGGCGCCGACGTTGTTATCGAGTGCACCGGTCAACCCCAAGTCTGGACTGAGTCCATCAAGGCCACCGCGAAGAATGGTACAACCCTCCTCTTCGGAGGCTGCAAGAGCGGTACTCAAGCGCCCTTCCCCTTGGATATCATGTGGCAACGCGCCTTGCGGGTCTTCGGGGTCTTCCATTTCACTCCCCAAGCCGTAGCCGAGTCGCGAGAGCACCTTTGCACAGGTCGCCTCCCGGTCGAACATCTCATCACCGAGGTCAGGCCGATGAGCGACTTCCAACAGATATTCGAAGACCTCAAGCAGGGCCGAGCCGTCAAGTACGGGATCGACCCGAGCTGCTGAGAGACTCGACACCCACCATCGAGCGAAGTCTTCCCCTCTCTCTTGGAAAGCCCGATCTCTAGCGAGCCGTGAGATCGTGACGCCAGCGGTGGAGCAACTCCACGGCCATCTGACCATCGATCTCGCCATCCTCAAGTCCGCGCAACTCCTCAATGATGGACTCCTCGGGTCGAGGCTCAGCGAAAAGGTCTAGCTGATGCGAAGTATCCCTCTGATCATCGCGCTTGCCCGCCTGGCCTCGCTCCAGCCTATCGAGGAGAGATTTGGCCCTATCCAAAACCGGCTCTGGCACCCCCGCCAGCGAGGCCACATGGATGCCATAACTCTTGTCTGCGCCACCGGACACGATGCGGTGAAGGAAGACGATATTCTCCCGATCCTCTCGAACCGCCACGCGGCAATTCCGGCATCCTCTCAGTCGGCGAGCGAGCTTGGTCAATTCGTGAAAATGGGTCGCGAACAGCGTCTTCGATTGACATTCGTGGTACAGGTATTCGGCGATGGCCTGAGCCAGGGACAGACCATCGTAGGTCGACGTTCCCCTGCCGATCTCATCGAGTATCACTAAGGAGCGCGGAGTCGCGTAGCGAAGAATGTTGGCAGCCTCCGACATCTCTACCATAAAGGTCGATTGCCCCAAATGCAGGTCGTCCGAGGCGCCTACCCGTGTAAAAACCCGATCCGTCAGACCGATCACCGCCGAATCAGCGGGAACGTAACAACCCATTTGGGCCATCACGACGAGCAAGGCGTTCTGCCGCAGATAGGTTGATTTACCGCTCATGTTCGGCCCAGTCAAAAGAATGAGCCGCTTCTTTCCGTCCAGACTCAGATCGTTGGGCACAAATCGACAATCCGTGGAACGCTCAACCACAGGATGCCGCCCGCCCTGAATGTCGAGCATGTTCTCTTGAGAGATCTTAGGCTTCACCCAGCGATGACGAGAAGCACCCTCGGCAAAACCACAGAGAACATCGAGTTCCGAAAGGCATCGCGCAACCCAGCGCAGCGTCTCCCCCTCGGCCGCACATCGCTCCCTGAGGTGAGTAAATAGGTCGTACTCAAGCTCTCGAATCTTGTCTTCCGCCCCCAAAACTCGGGCTTCGTACTCCTTGAGCTCGGGAGTGAAATAGCGTTCGGCATTGGCCAAAGTCTGCTTGCGAATGTAGTGCTCGGGAACCGAACCGAGATTGGACTTCGTGACCTCTATGTAGTAACCAAAGACCTGGTTGTAGCCAACCTTGAGAGACTTGATGCCGGTGGACAGCCTCTCGTCCTCCTGGAGTTTGGCGATCCACTCCTTGCCCGAGCCTCGCAAATTTCGTAGCTCATCAAGCTTTTCATCGTATCCATCCGCTATCAAGCCACCTTCACGGAGGCTCACTGGTGGCTCCTCGGCCAAGGCCCGCACCAGCTCCTGGTGGAGCGAACGCAGCGAGGTAAACTCGTAAGTCAGGCGTTGTAGGGTTTCATCTGTCGCCCGGTCACAGGCCGCGGCGAGCTCCGGCAACTCAGCCAGGGAGCGAGCCAAAGCCAAAA
>CAZVVF010000165.1:5409-7705 GCA_964630575.1 uncultured Burkholderiales bacterium
CAAAAGGTCACGCGCATTCGCGGTCCCGTAAGCCACGCGAGAGTTGAGTCGCTCGATGTCGGAGACAGACTGCAACCGACTCCTGACCTCCTGTCGCAGGGCATCGGCCTCGAGCAGGGCCTCGACGGCATCCAGGCGAGCCTCGATCATGCTCTGGTCGATGAGAGGATGGAGCATCCACTGCCGGAGCCTTCGTGCCCCCATCGACGTGCAGGTAAAATCGCAAGCCCAGAGCAGACTGCCACGTCGCTGGCGACCCAGGAGAGTCTCAATGAGTTCCAAGTTTCGACTCGAGGTGGAATCGATGACCATATGCTCCGAGGTTCGATAACCACGGGGCGGGGACAAACTCATGACCTGGCTGCCTTGAGTCATCTGGAGATAGCGAAGCAGCAGGCCCGAGGCCGACAAAGCAGCGCTGGCCTCATCCAGGTCCAGAGCCTTGAGCGGAGTGCCGGAAAAGGTGCGAGACAACAGTTCCCGACTGGCTCTGGCACTGGGCTGGCTATCCCAGGTACTGATACTCGTTCCCAATCGCTCCTTGAGACCTAGCGCCTCTATCTCTAGGGGAGTACCGCTGGCCACAACGATCTCGGCAGGACGAAACCGAAAGAGCTCCTCCTCCAGTCTCTCCCAGCTGTTGAGAAACTCCGTGCAGACGAATTCGCCCGTCGAAATATCGGCGAAAGCGCAGCCATAGAGAGAACCCAACTCGGTGATACCGCAGAGAAAATTGTGACGCTTCTCATCCAACAGGGTGGGGTCGAGAACGGTCCCGGCGGTGATCGTTCTGACCACACCTCGCTTCACCAGGCCCTTCGCTTGCCGAGAGTCTTCCAACTGCTCAGCTAGAGCGACCCGATGCCCACTGGTCACCAGCAGCCTGAGGTAAGTGTCGAGGGCAAAAAACGGAACTCCAGACATTGGAATCTTCTTGCCGCCACCACCCTCTTTCGCCGTCAGCACGATCTCGGCGTCGCGAGCAACCGTCACAGCGTCTTCACCGTAGGCCTCGTAAAAATCCCCCACTCGCATGAGCATAAGACAATTCTTGTGCTCAAGCTTGAGCCCAAAGTACTGTCGGAAGAGGGGTGTTAGGTTCGAGTGATCTAAATCTTCATCGCGAAAATCTTCGCGAGTAGCCTGAGTCTGAGTCATGAGCGGAACGCGTTCGACGATAGAGCCCAAGTGCCTGTCTAATCGGGCTGCTTCGGTGCAGGATCGAGACGAGAGGCCCCTATCATACTCCATTCACAACACCCCCAAAGGCGAACAAGGAGAGCTTCCAGGGGACCTCGGTGCCACCATTTTGAGGCCATTCTTCAGCCCATGTCTCGCTCCCAGGAGAGCCCGAAGGAAGGGGGGAGGCGCAGACGGAATTTCCTCTCGTCACTCTCACTAAATTAGTCTGCAGGAACTGAGCCGAAAGCAGAAAAGTTGACGATCATATACCCCGGCTGAGAGGATGCCCCATTGACAGAAGAATTCGACCCCTATGATGAGCTCAGCTTCAGTGACGAGGATGAGGATTTCGACGACGAAGAGGACGAAGAGGACGAGGACGACTGGGACGATGAGGACTGGTTTGACGACGATGATGAGGAAGTAGACGACATCGACGATGACGACGATGACGACGACATCAGACCGTCCGATAAGTTTGCCCGTGAAGAGAAAGACGTCGACGAAGACGATTGGGAAGAAGACCCCCTAGACGACCTCGGAACCGGCAAGGAAGAACCTGTACCTCAAGTCTTCGAAGATGACGATGACGAAGATGATGACGATGATGACGACGTAGTAGACAACTGGGATGACGATTAGATCTCGCTAGTTGAAAGTCGGCACCAAGCCTTGGAAAGCGGAGGAAACTCCGCTTTTTCTATTTTGTTCCAGCGCCCCCCCATTTGACCGCGCCTTTTCGAATCTCAGATGTTCGGTCCCAAGGGCGGGGTCGAACATTCCCAGACGGAATGACGCCCCCCGATCAGCGGCCGAGAGAGATCAGTTCTCTTCCAGAGTTTCGAGGATCAGTTCGTGGTTCGTAAAGACGCAGATGTCAGCGGCTATCGCCATGGCGCTCTTGACAATTTCCTCAGGCTCCATGCTGGTGTGCTGATACAAGGCCCGCGCTGCAGCCTGGGCGTAAGAACCACCGGAACCGACCGCTGCGATACCAAAATCTGGCTCCAAAACATCACCGTTGCCGCTCAGAATCAAGGTCGAGGTGGTATCTGCCACTATCAACATAGCTTCCAGCCGCCTGAGCACTTTGTCGGTTCGCCATTCCCTGGTC
>CAZVVF010000166.1:0-7651 GCA_964630575.1 uncultured Burkholderiales bacterium
GGCCGCGCGTTCCAGCCATAGGTAAGGGCCGGGTTCACTCTGCACCAAGTTGAACGCCTCATCGGATGTCGTGAGAGCTTCATCGGGCATCCCCGAGCGAGCCAAGGCATAGGCCCAAGCGCTTCGGGTGGATTGGGATGTTGGCAATACGGCACAAGCTTTCTTCCCCCAGACCATGCTCTCGGGGTATTCTTCCAGTTGAACCAAGCAGCGGATCTGACCACACCAAGCTGCATCGAGAGCCGTGTCTTCTCGAAGGGCTGCCGAGAATTTCCGCAAGGCCGGTTCGAAGGAGCCTTCCAACTCGCGGGTGTGAGCCTCTTGGAGGTATCTGTCCGCCACGCGTCCGGTAGGCCCTACCATGGTCTCTATAGGAGGGGACTCGACCAACTCGAGATGATGAAAGCGGCCGCTCATGAATCCCACCGTCGCAATTTGAGTTTGATGGTGCCGTCTTCCTCGGTGCTCTCTTCTAGGGCGTCGAATCCCCGTGCCTTGAGGTCGGACATCACTCGGTCGTAGGCATAGTGTTGGCTGACTGTTTGGATGAGTTGACGTCCTAGAGTTTCCAATTCGTCTTCCGGTGCCAATCCGCGAACTTCCAGATGGACGCTCCGTCCCTTGTTCTGAATGATGATGGTGGCGTCCGGTCGAGTTAGGATAAACGGGCCGTTTTGGTCGAGAAGCTGGCGGAAGCCCTCGGCGTCGGGAAGGTCAAATCCCACCGCGTTCTCTTCTTGGACCTGTTCGGGTAGCGACTCTTCGACCTTTTGAGAAGCGAGATTGAAGCCTAGTGAAGCGGCGGCGGAGGTGGCCGCAGCTAAGATGACGGGTGTGGCCAACATAAGGGGTGTAACAACGATAATTCCTGACATGGTCTTTGCTCCTACAATTCTAGTCTTCGAAAGGGTGTGGTGTTGGCGGCATTTGGTAGAACTCTCTTTTGGGAGGCGCTTCTAGCCCTCTTGTGTGCCCAGGTTCGTAGCTCTTCGATCTCTTCTTTGCGGGTGGTAGAAAGGGGGATACATTCGGAAAACGAGTGGGCCAATGTGAGGGTGTCTAGCTCTCCGCCCTGGTCAAAGGCATCGTAGAGCGCTGAGTTGAGGGACTGCTCGATCTCAGCGCCACTGAATCCATCGCACAGGTTCACCAATTCATCGAGTTCGAACTGTTCAGGATCGCGCTTTCGTTGCTGGAGGTGGATGCGGAGGATCTCTTCTCTTTCGTGAGAGTCGGGGAGGTCGACAAAAAATATTTCATCCAGGCGGCCCTTGCGCAACAATTCAGGCGGTAGATTAGAGATGTTGTTAGCCGTTGCGATCACAAAAACTGAGGAGGTCTTTTCCTGGAGCCAGGTTAGGAATGTCCCAAAAACCCGCGAGCCGGTCCCTCCGTCGCTGTTTCCCGAACCCGACATTCCCGCGAAGGCCTTATCGATTTCGTCGATCCATAGTAGCGAGGGTGCGACGGACTCGGCCGTTCGAATGGCTCGTCTCATGTTCTCTTCGCTGGAGCCTACCAGGCTGGAGAAAATTCGCCCCATGTCCAGGCGTAAGAGGGGCAGGTTCCACACCGCGCTAATGGCCTTGGCGCAAAGACTCTTACCGCAGCCCTGGACACCGAGGAGCAAGACGCCCTTGGGTGATGAGAGGCCAAATTGTCGAGCTTCTTCAGAGAAGGCAACGGAACGTTTTCGTACCCAATCTTTGAGACCATCGAGCCCTCCCACATCGTCCAGGTCTTCGTTGGCTTCGTGATACTCGAGGATGCCGCTCTTTTGAATCACCCGTTTCTTCTCGTTGAGAATCAAGCTGAGTTCACCTGAGCTGAGATTGCCTCGTTGTACCACGGCTCTGGCAAAGGCGTTCTCTGCTTCTTTGAGAGTTAGTCCCAAGGCTGCTTTGAGGAGCTTCTCTCGGTCATTCTCTTGAACGCTCAGCTCCATCTGGCCATGCTCGGTGACATCTTTGACAATGCTGTCGAGCAGTGAACCTATCTCGGAAATTCCTGGAAGTGGAAAGTCGACAGGGGTCACATCCTTTTCTAATTCCGATGGGATGCAGAGCTCAGGGGATATCAAGACCAGAGTTTTGGGGCTCGATTTGAGATGGTGGGCCAACTCTCTCAGCTTTCGGACAACGGAGTGGTCTTTGAGAAACGGGTGGAGATCCTTGAACACAAAAACGATGGGGTCTACCTGTCTCACGACTTCCTCGAGAGCCGCAATGGGGTCGGTGGTGTTGGCCCCAAAGGAGCGTTTCCCTTGAGTGAGGGATTCCCCATAGGTGTAGAGCCCCCGAGTGATCGACCAACACACGAGGTTCTTTCCCCGGCGCGTTGCCACCAGCGATAGACTCTCCTCAACTCGCTCCTCCTCGTAGGAAGCGATGTGCAAGATGGGATAACGAGCTCTGACCAAGGTCTCCAACTCCGACTGTGCCATGTTCATAGAAAAACCAACCTTTGGGAGGGTCTCTAGCAGCCCCTCAATGAGTGATGTTGGCATCATACGAGGCAGGAGCACCTCGGGGTGTTGATCTGAGCGTTGAATCCGATCAACGCGATATCATCGTCGCGTGCAAAGAGAATCCGATGGTTCCGCCCCACTATGGAGGAGGTGCTGCAAACTTCGATACGATGTGGAGAGTTCGGTCTCACTCTCAGATCGTGTAGAACTACTCTTCATGTATTCTCTAGCCCAGAAATCAAAATCCCTGGCAACGACCTGTCTGGTCGCTGGTTGCCGGTTGCCTCATGCTCCTAATAGCCGTTCCTACCAAATTCTTCGCAGACAGCGAGAGAGCGATCCAGCAACACTACGCCGGATTCTCAACCGTGGCGGGTCAGGTCTCTGCCCGTTGCAGTTGATGGATGCCCAGGAGCGTCTCCAAATCGGTGCCGAAGTTCAGGTTTACTACAATCCAGAAGATCCTAGCGACTCGACGTTGGTACTCCCTAGCTACACTCACGCCGTGAAATCGGCAGTGAGCGCCTTTCTGTTCTGGCTGGCGGGCTTATTCTTTTCTCTTTCACTGTTCTTTGCCGCCAAAATGCTGTACTACCGTTCGAGACCGGAATCAGAGGCCAAATGAAGCCGCCACCGCAGAATGACTTGTCTGCTTCCAGTCATCGGTTTTTTCTTGACCGTAGCCGGTTTTGGCATGATGAACAACGGCAACAGCGTTTACATCATCAACCTCGGTCACGGTTTGACTTGGCTGGGGGGAATCTCAATGTCCGCCCTCTTTGTTTTACCTTTATTTTTCGCTCCCAAGGCTCTGCCACCACGCGGTGCTCCGAAGCTAGAAATCCGTACTGCACGAGTGCTCATCGGCGCCCTTCCACCCGATGCCCCTTGTGAGCTTGTCATTCATCTCTGGTCCCACGAACTGATAGCCCGAGAGGAATCCCAATGGGTGGAAGCAGACACGCCTAGCGGACCCCAAGTCACGTCCCACTCACTGAAAAAACCGGTCATAACGTTGACCACAAAACTTGTAGGGCTCGGAGAATTGACCCTCATCGTTTATAGAAACGTACGCCGAACGACCACCCGAGGTGGCGTTGAGGACATTCCCGAGACCAAGTACTACCTTTCCAGCCCTTTAGAAGCCAGACTCGAAAAGGTGGAAAACGAGGACTCCCTAGAAGAGCTTCGCTCGCGACTCGCGCCCAACGTCAGGCAACTAGGCAAACGCTTCTAAGGTGTTCCGGTGTCTGCGAGGGTACGCAACTGAGCGCGATAGCGGTCAGCTTCCGAAGTTCTCTGTTGAGCTTCTAGTAAAGCCAAGAGGTTTTCCAGGGCACAAGGAAGTGTCGGATGGAAATCTAGAGCGCGGAGATAGGACGCTTCGGCTTCCTGGAATCGTCCCTGGTCTTCATAAGTGATGGCGATGCTGTTGTGGGCGAGTGGATGATTCGGCCGAAGAGCCAAAGCTCTCAGAAGAGCCCCTTCGGACTCTCCTGGTCGGCCCCACAGTTGGTATACCATTCCCAGCACAGTCCAAGCGTCGGCGTGGTCACGGTCGCGCGCCAAGCACTGGAGCAGGGCTTCAGACGCCTCAGGGTAATTCTCTGTCTCCTTAAGAACGAGGCCACGAAAGTAGTGCGCATCCACGAAATCAGGATCGCTAGTGAGGGCGGCCTCCAGATGTGTGAGGGCGGCTCGGTCATCGCCTAGAAATATGAGAGTACGGGCTATGTTGACATTGTCGCCCGGTTCTCGTTCTTCGAAGTTCAATTCACCTTGCAAGCGATCTACGTTTTTGGCTGCAAGGTAGCGATCCCCGCCTTTGATGACGCCAAGGTTGTGCAGAGTGACGTCGCTCGTTTGGATATCCCAACCGAGCGCCGCGATCGAGTCGTCTGGCCTAGTGTGATTCGTGGCTCCAATCCGAAACCGTACCTCCGGATGTCTGCGAAACAGTCTCAGGGGGTAGCTGACCCAGAAACCAGGGCAGCCGCTGAGGGTTTCCAATTCTTCGTATCGTCCATCGTTGGGGTGCCACTTGTAGGCGAGATCCATCAACCGGCTGTAATTGCGGGCTCTCAACTTAAAGGCATGAGCACTCGGCAAACGGATCAGTCTGCGTAGTTCGGGAAGGTCGATCCCACTCACCACCTCATCTCCGTCCAGGTTCAAGACCCAATCGCAAGTTGCCGCACCCAACGCTTCGTTCCAAGATTCAATATAATTTTGGCCCTTGAAGTGGAGCACTCTCGCTCCTGCGGCTTTGGCAAGGTCAACGGTGGTATCGGTGGAGCCCGTGTCTATCACGATCACTTCGTCGGCTATCGTCTCGATCGAGCTTAAAACCTGGGGGAGGAGTCGTTCTTCGTTCTTCACGCAGAGGATCACGGATAGAGTGGGGGGGTTGACCATGGATGAACTTTTCCGAGCCCGAGGTCCAACCCCCTCTGAACTAGGTCAAAAGCCTTTTGGGTATCGTTGAATGTCAGCCTGAAGCAAGGCGTGCTCCTCACAAGTCGGCAGACCGTCTCTTCTTGGTCGGCGGTGAGACACCCCAATCTGTTGGGGCTCAAGGCGAGGAGTGCAAGCTCTGGTGTGATCGGTTCCAGGGAATCTCTTGGACCGACGACCGGTTGAATGATCGCCTGGATGGAGCTTTGGGGGGCCTGGAGATCGGGTTCAAGCAACAGGTAACTTTTGGGTTCGTCGGGGTGATGGAGTGCAGAATCCTGAAAGCGCTCGAAGACTCTTGAATGATACTTTTCTAGCCAGGTCCCAGCGTACAACCCCATACCTCGAAAAGGCTCCGCCAGCGCGATATAGTCATCACCAACGAGTTTCATTCCCCTTTCTATGCAGGCCAACGCAACCGTTGACTTTCCTGAGTTTTCTGGACCCACCAAAAGGGCACCCCAGCCCGCAGAGGTCAAGAGAGAGGCGTGAATGATCGGGACTCCGCGGTCTCGATGCCATACCAGGAGCAGACTATGGAGCGGCTTACCAAGCTCGGTCGGATATAGTAACTGTGGGTCGCAGCAGCCAACAACGATCTGCTCTTGACGATCGAGCCAGGCTATCATTCCAGGCCTGTGAGAGCCTACGAACCGCTCTTCAAGAGTTCCTCGAAGCTCCAAATGGGGAAGAGCAATGGGCGGCGGATTGAAACTTGAGGGCATGCCCTTGTTGTAGAACAGGCGAATGCGAAGGTTCTGACCGTCGAACTCGTCAGATTGCAAACTGCTGAAGGCACGATACAAGAAGTCCGATTCAAAGCCCACTGTCTGGACCTGCACAAGACCGCCTGGTAGCTGCAAAGAACCTTCCGATATACCGTGGTAGGAGCTCATGAGTTCCCAGGCTGTGGTCAAAAGAGCGTGGCAGCTCGAACCGGTCAATCGAGGAGACATGCTAAAGCCTGGGGAACGTCGGACCCAAGATCCAAGTGGTAGCCGGGTACCCTCTCGGCAAGATCGGCCAAGAGTTCAAAACCGATTCGACCTGAGCTGAGCTTTCCCACTTGGATGGTACTCGGCCCAAGTTTGAGTAGCACCTCCATGGGAGTTGCTCGGCGCAATTTCGAGCGTTCGATCCCTGCCACGACTCGAGGTAGAACAATCGAATCAATGGGGACCTGCTTTGAGCGCCTACCCGAGACAAAACCTAGGTGTTTTTTCTCCTCTGGGTAGCGGGGTAAAGAGACGTTTTTTAGGTCAGGAAAGCGAGTCATGTCATCGGGCTCAAGGAAGGTCGAGGAGTAGAGTCCATGAGCCAAAAATCCCTGGGAGGTTCGTTCCAAGGCGACCATGTCATCTCCAAGAAAACTAGCCCCTGCTAGAGCGCATCGAAGACAGGTATTACTCTTGCCGCTACCCGCGCTCCCCCCCACAAGAATCCCTTGACGCCGGTGGACTGAGCCGGCGTGGATAAGAGGGGTGCCACGATCCAAATGCCAGATGCTTAGGGGCGCGTGCCAGGGGCGTCCAAGTTCATAGAGGCTCAATCGCTCAACTCCTTGGGAGCGTGACACGATATGTGACTTCTGGCGATTCAGAATAGATAAAGAATGTGGCAACTGGTGAAGGGCGAACTGTTCAGAGAGTTCAAAAACGGTCCGGCTGGGGGACATTTCTACTCTGTTGCCCATGAGTTCTTCGTCCCAAATATCGACAGTGAGGGCGGGGTCCTGGGCTTCCAATTCAAGACTAGAGAAAGGCCGGTGTATCGCTTCCTGCAGGCGCCGACCCACGAAACGAACCTTTGCTGGCTGGCCCCCAACTTGATAGTACCTCACGACCAACTCGTGGGGAAACTCTATCAGGACCTTCTCAAAGGTGTCTTGAAGGTTTTCAAAAACCTGTAGGGGCGTCCGGCCGTTTATGGGAGTTGTCCTGTCGAACGAATCACGTCTGCACCTAAACCCTTTTGATCTGAAGTGGACTCCCACATTGTCCTGGCCGAGTCCTGCAGGTTGTCGGAAGATTCCAAGTTTAGGAGGTTCCTGAACTGGAGTCTCTAAGGCTGGAACGTGACCCGGATCCTTCTCTGGAATGCCGACTTCTGGCCGAGAATCGGGGGGTTGGAAGTGATCACCGCTGAACTGGCCGTATCTCTCAAGACCTCAGGATTTGATGTGCACGTTCTCGCTCCATCGCCGGGTCCAAATGAGTACTGTGGAGTGCCTGTTCACCGACTCCCAACCTCAGTGCCAGAGTCTTACCTTTCTGTCGATTCCGTCATCGATTTGGCCCAAATGGTTCGCAAGTTGATTCTCAGCGTTTCGCCGGACCTGCTTCACCTCAATGGAATAGGCAGCTATGGGTCGCTCTTTTTACTAGCCCACAAGCCAGAGTATTGTCCCGCGTTGTTGACTCTCCACGGGGAATGGTCGGAGAATAGCGATCCGCTCGCAAGAGCAATCTTTGATCGAGCAAGCAAAATCGCTGTCTGTTCGCAATCCACTCTCGATTATGTCCTAGACAACGCCCCCGCGGCTGGACCTCAAACCGTCTTGATCCGAAACGCTCTGCCGGTACAAGAAGCTCCGAACATCGAAGCCGACGACAGTACCACGCTACTGGTCCTTGGTCGCTTGAGTCGAGAGAAAGGGTTTGACCTCGCCATAAGAGCCATCAAAGACCTGTCTCAAGAGTTCGAAGACCTCAAACTCCTGGTCGCTGGAAG
>CAZVVF010000167.1:0-7646 GCA_964630575.1 uncultured Burkholderiales bacterium
CCGACTCGCCACGAGGCAAAGAACCAAGGCCGCCACTCCAGCGGCAGGAACCCACATCCTAACCTTTGGCTTGGTTTTCTCAGTCCGACTACTCTTGACCTTACGGACGTACTGATCAACGGGATTCTCTTCGGCCCATTCCTCTCGGCTCAGGCCCGCTGCGGAAGAGTCTCTCTTGCCGGCACCAGGCTCGGGACCCTCAAAAAATATCTCATCGATGCCCTTGTCCGATGTTGCCGAGGTCCCACCCTGAGGTCCACCGACCTTTGCCGCCGGTGGGGCGCCAACCGAAGTTGACGCGCGAGCCGCTCGCCCAGCGACGCCTCGCGGTGGCTTTCTCGAGGGAGAGGGACGAGATTCGAAGGAGTCCCCCTTGGAAAGACCTGCCTCAAAGTAGTCCGCGTCCAGGCTCTCGGCTGGCTCAGACGAACCGAAAGGCGAATGGCCGAACACCGAGACCGGCTCGAGCGGTGCGAAGGCAACCTCGATACTCGGCTCGCTGGTAAAACGAGGCTGCTCAACCGGCGCTGAAACCGGTGGGGTCACGTCTTTCTTCCCCACCGGAGACTTCTCTACCGGAGGTTCCTTCGCTGGGGGCGCTTGGCTGGGAGGCTTGCTGCCTGGAGACTTCTCGGGGGTCGCCGTTGCCTCGGGAGAAGTGGCCGGCATTTCCTCAACGGTCGTTTCCTCATCGATGGGAAAGAGAACATCGGCACTCACTCCCTCGTCGAAGTCGAATGAGGGCAACGGGAACTCTTCTGAGGAGTCTATCCTCGGTCCGGAGCTCAAGGCTATATCATCGGAGAAGTCCGAGAGTCGGAGGTCATCAGTCTCTGCGTCTGGCTTCGAGCTCATAGGGGATCTTTTTGACCTTTCGCCAAAGGTTCCTCGCTGAGCCCACAATTCCGAATTCGTTTCGGAGTGCAAGCCCGCATCGACCTCATGATAAATCTCGAAAAAATAAGACAAGATACCCCCGGCTCGGCCCATAGAATCCACCTCAACAACGCCGGGACAGCCCTCTCCCCACAACCGGTCGTAGACACCGTGACAGACTACCTTCACCTGGAACAGCAGGTGGGTGGGTATGAGGCCGAGCTCGAGAGAGCGGAGCAACTAGACGGCGTCTACCACAGTTTGGCGCGCCTGATCGGAGCGAACCCGAGCGAGATCGCTATCACTCAAAACGCAACACGAGCCTGGGATATGATCTTTTATGGGCTGCCGCTTCAGCGAGGCGACAAGATTCTCACCTGCCGCTGTGAGTACGCGAGCAACTATATCGCGTTTCTCCAGCGCCAGAAAGCCACAGGCGTGGAGATCGTCGTCCTCGACAACGATCCCACAGGTGCGGTCTGCCCCCAATCCCTAGCGGACAATCTCGATGCCAAGGTCAAACTCGTGGCTATCAACCACATCCCTACCAACGGCGGACTGATCCAACCAGCCGAAGAACTGGGGCAGATCCTCAAGAACCATCCCGCCTTCTACCTTGTGGACGCCTGTCAGTCTCTCGGCCAAGTGCCCATCGACGTCGAGAGGCTCCACTGCGACGCCCTCACCAGTACCAGCCGAAAGTACCTTCGAGGGCCACGGGGAGTCGGGCTCCTCTATCTCTGCGCCGACCAGGACCGACTGGAGCCGCCCTTCCTCGACCTTCACGCCGCCACTTGGACCGGAGCGCAGGAGTATGAAGTCAGAAAAGATGCGCGACGATTCGAAACCTACGAACTGTTTGTCGCCGGGAAACTCGGCTTGGGAGCCGCGGCAGACTACGCCCTTGAGGTAGGACCAGTTTGGGCCTTTGAACGCCTCTCACGCTTGGCCGCCATGGCCCGCGAGGGCCTTCGGTCGATAGCCGGGGTCAAGGTTCACGACCAAGGTCGCCAGCAGGGTGGGATTGTCACCTTTACTCTCGACGGTCTGCCCCCGAACCGAGTGCGGGAATTACTCTATGAACGAGGCACCAACATTTGGACCTGCACCGTCCGAGCGGCTCGTCTCGACATGCAAGCTCGCGACCTCCAAGAGGTGGCGCGCGCGTCTTTCCACTACTACAACACCGAGGCCGAACTGGAGACTTTTCTGGACCAGGTCCGGGAACTCTCAAAAGAGGAAATGAGTTAACTGTTTAGTGCCTTAGCGACTCTGGCATAATAGATAGGTAAGAAATTGTGCCCACGACCCGACCTCTATCCAAAGAAAGATTGGTGACCTATGAAATTTCCCCCATTTGATCTTAAAAGACTCCTCGATACCGTCTTCAAGCCAAAGAAGGGAGAGAGCATTGCGGTTCTGATCGACCTGAAGGAACCAAAGGATGTCAAAGACTTCGGCTTCTTACAACAGGACGGCCACGACATTCAAAAAATGGCGCATAAGCATTTCTACTTGGGACTAAAAGACAGAGTTCTGGCCGAATTGGGCCTGACCGGCGGCGAACTCTACTGCTACAAGGAGACCCTGGGTAGCAACCTCGACCTCGACGATGAGGTCTATGCTCCCGATGGTCGAGTCCTCAGCTTCGAACGAGACATCTACCCCAACTACGATATTCTTCTCTGCATCAGCACCAACAGCGCCACGGCTCCTCTAACAGCCAGCGCCAAAGTCCACAACTTTCGAGGTGCCACTCTCCACGGCCTCAACGAGACGATTCTCAACTCCGGACTCTCCGTGGACTATGAAGAAGTCTCCAAACGTGCTGAGCGACTCCGCCAGGGGATGTCCAACGCCGAAGCCATTGAGATCGACTTTATGATCAAAGGAAAACTCTATCAACTCCGCATCGAACTCAACGGTCAAGATGCCCAGAAGAGTCACGGGCTCTGCCGTGTCGCCCCGGATATCGCGAACCTGCCTGCTGGTGAGGTGTACTATGTTCCCACCAACGGCGAGGGCCACTTTCCCATGAAGCTAGAGGACGGGAGCATCGCCCTGCTCACGGTTAAGGGAGCCAGGGTTGTGGCGGCTGAGTTTATCGAAGGCAATCGCGACACCGTTGAGGCATACGACGCCCGCATCAAGTCCGACGAAGCGACCGGCTTTCTCGGTGAACTCGGTTTTGGAACGGAACTCTACCCCATCGCGAATCACGACATTCAGGACGAGAAGGCCTTTGGAACGTTTCATCTGGCGACCGGCAGAAACGACCATCTCGGCGGCACCATCACGACAGACAAGTTCAACGATAAGAACAACGCCACTCACGATGACATCCTGTTCTCTCCGGAGAAAACACCTGAGATCGACGCCCCCACCGTCCGCCTCTACAAAGACGGAAAGACTCACATACTGTTCCATTCCTATCGGGCCGGTGATTTCCTGAAAGAAGTGGTCTATGGCGAACCTGTACGAAACGGATAAACTCCTCGAAGAATACCTGCTCCTTCACTATGGCAGCGACGATCAGGTCATGCCCTGGGATTTCGGTCCTCGACAAGCTCTGGGCTTTCCGGCTCGATGCGTCACCGAGAGGGTGCGCCCGGTAGCCGGGGCCAGGGCTCTAGAGATCGGCTGTTCGGTGGGACGGGCTTGCTTTGAACTCTCGGTCTTCTGTGATGAGGTCATAGGGATCGACTACTCCCAGAGCTTCATAAGACAAGCCACGGAACTGGCCGAGAGCAAAAAGGCGAGCTTCGCAACGTCCGATGAGGGTGACCTCTTCGAAGCACACGAGTATACCCTGGAGTCCCGCTTTCGACCTGAAAAGGTTCAGTTTGAGACCGGGGACGCGACCCAATTACGTGAGGATTTGGGGGAGTTTGACATCGTTCTTGCCTGCAACCTTTTGTGTCGACTCGCCTATCCTCAAGCCCTCTTGCACAGACTTCCGCAACTGGTCAAAAAGGGTGGGCAGCTGGTCCTGACCTCCCCCTACACTTGGATGAAGGACTATACTCCTCGTCGCTTCTGGCTGGGAGGATTCGAGCGAAACGGGGAAGCCATTCGCAGTCTAGATACTTTGAAGCGAAGTCTCTGCGATTCATTCTCCTGTACGGAAGTTGTGGACATGCCGTTCCTGATCCGTGAGCACAGCCGAAAATTCCAGTGGTCCGTGGCCCAAGCGAGTTGTTGGACGCGCCAATGAGAGCGACGATGCGCTGGACCCATCTGCTTTGCTCGTTGCTCCTCTTGGCCACCACCTTGCCCGCCCTCGCCGAGACGGTTCCTATCACCATATGGCAAAAGGAGAAGCGCTGGCAGCCCCAGCAAGAGGACACCATCCGACTGCAGCGCGGTCCCTTCTTCCTGATTGCCCCTATCCAGGGGAAAGAGTGGCTTGAAATCGTCTCCGGTGTGGGGGACAGGCCTGAACCGATGCAGGGGTTTGTACCAGGCCGTGGCCTGGCGGGCCCCTATGAGGGATTCTTTTTGACTTGGCAAGCCTACCACTACTTCGATATCGACAAAGGGCACGGCCCCCCCAGAATGGCCTTGTGGAACGCCAAGGATGGTCTCTATTATTGGCGTCCCACAAAGCTCTACGACCTGAGTGGTGACACCCCTGTAGAATTGGACTGGCAGAGGGCTCCGAACCTAACCTTGGTCCTGCGCAAGAAGAACTTCGAAGACCTAACCCTGTTTGTGAAATGGGTGGACTGAACACCTCATGTCCTCTCTCATCGAAGCCATAGGCAAGACTCCCCTGGTGCGTATCACGGCTTGGGATACCGAAGTGCCTCTCTACGGCAAATGCGAACATCTCAATCCCGGCGGGAGTGTGAAAGACCGTCTCGCTCTGGCCTTGATTCAAGAGGGTGAACGCTCCGGTCAACTCATGCCAGGCGCAACGATCATCGAAGCCACAGCTGGTAATACCGGGCTCGGTTTGGCCTTGGTGGCAGCGGTTCGAGGCTACAGTCTGGTCTGTGTGCTCCCAGAAAAGATGTCCGTCGACAAGCGCAAAGCCCTTCAAGCCGTTGGCGCGGAGGTGATCGTTGCCCCCAACGCCCCCTTGGATTCAGCGGACAATTTTCGCAACATCGCCGAGCGCTTAGCCCGAGAGAGAGGCTGGTTCCTGGCCGATCAATTTCGCAGCCAGGCCAATGTCGCTGCCCACTATCTTCATACTGGTCCAGAAATCTACCATGAGCTCGCAGGCCATGTTGGCGCCTTTGTCGCTGGGGCCGGAACCGGCGGGACCATCACGGGTGTGGGCCGATTCCTCAAAGAGAAATGCCCGGACAGCACGATCGTCCTCGCCGACCCTGTCGGCTCAGGTCTGAGCGAGTGGGTCAATCGCGGTTGCTACGGCCCCGACGGAGCGTATGCGGTGGAGGGGATCGGCAGCAGTCGAGCCACCGAGATCTTAGATCGGGGTGTGATCGACCGGGCCTATGCCATTTCAGATAGAGAGTCCTTCGACACGGCCTGCAAGCTGCAGCAAAAGGAGGGCTTGTTGGTCGGTGGCTCCTCTGGCACAACCGTGGCAGCGGCCCTCAAGTTGGCCCGCTCAGGCCATGTCGACAAGCCGATCGTAGCCTTGCTCGCCGACTCCTGGGACCGTTACTTCAGTCAGCCCTGGATGGTCACGAGTCAACCGCCTAAGTGAGGCGTTCATAGAGCGCCGAGACGGCTTCGGCCATCTGTTGATAGATAGCTCTTGCGGCTTCTGCGCCAAGGTGAAAGGGGTCTTCAATCTCCGAAATCGCAGGGTCCAGAAAGGCCCCCAGCAGCACGGCACGCTCTAAGGACTCGGGATAGAGCGCCTTGAATTCCCTGGCGTTGCTGGAGTCCATCAGCACGATCAAGTCGGCATCATTGACCAACTCAGGACTCACCCATTTCGAACTGTGCAAACTCAAATCGACGCCGTGCTCGGCAGCGTAGGCTCGGTATTCCGGTGGCGTCTTGCGGCCTTCTGTGGTGATAAAACCCGCTGAGTCAGTCCTGATGGAAGCTCCCAGATTGCGCCAGTAGTGCTCGCAGAAAGGACTGCGGCAGATATTGCCATAGCAAACAAAAAGAACCGTCTCTACAGACTCTAAAAAATCAGGATCGATGTCCATGGCTTTTCCTCACAATGGGGGTCTACCTTAGCCCCTCAACGCTAGGCCGCGAATTCTCCGCCGTCGGGAGACTGAGTTGGCGGCTCCGATTTCGCCTGAATGCCAGCCCAGTTTGCCCCCAGCTTTGCACCGCCCTTGGCCAGAGCGTAGGACCCACCCAAGACACCGAAGTAACTTCCCAGGGCGGCTCCGGTCACTCCCCCAGCGGTCCCGGCCAAGGATTGACCGATGGCCTGCCCGATCGCTTGCCCAGCGAAGAAACCTCCCACAGCCCCCACGGCACCGCCAGCAACAGCAGGCGTGGAGAGCTTGATCAAGAGCGACTTATCTTCCTTGCTCAACTTCGGTTCTTCTTGACTCAAAAGAAAGCTGGGAACCTCGGGCTTGGTCAGCAGATGCAGCCCAACCCCTGCGGCGGCCCCCAAAGCGCCACCAACCCAAGAGCCTGTCGCGGCATTCAAGAGAACAGCGTGAGCCGAACCGGCGTGCAAGAAGGGAGAGAGCAGCCCACCTGCTGCGGCACCGAGGGCGAACCCTGCCGTCATCTTACCCAGGGACGTTCGAGCCCCGAATGACGCCGGAGCCACCTGAGCGCCGAAGGGTTTGGTGCCAGTCAAAAGTCCTGCTTTGTCGAGTTCAGCGTGAATCGACGAAGCGATCGAACCAAACGGACCAGCGGCAACAGTGAGGGCCGTATCGGCGCGCTTCTCGGCCTGGTCGAGAGAGATCGAACCGTTTTTGAGTTGAATGTTGGTGGCGATCTGACCGGCCGACATCAAAAGACTCATCGGGGCCGTACCCGGTCCCATCAACGCCGTACCGGAGGCCAAGGCCATCTTCCCGTTCAGGCGGCTGAGCGGGTCGTTCTCTCGAACGCCTTTCTGGTAGCTCGCTGCCCCGCGGTAGAGTTGGAAAGGGCCCACGAGACTCGCCCCTAAAGACAAGAGGTTTCGTGCTCGGGGCACCGCCTCGAAAGCGGAACCAATCTTCCGACCAGCCTCTCTTACCGCAGGTTTGTCGATAGCCTGGTCGACCAAGCCAGGCGCCTGAGAAGCATCGAGTGCGGCGAATTTGTCTGGAGCCACCGATTTGAGCCCCTCGGGGTCCAGGTGATACTGCGCGTAGCTCTCAGCGTAATCTTCCATCCTGTTGGTGTTGGCGTAGTCGCTGACGAAGGGTTCTTTGCCGAATCCTCCACCTCTAAAATTCCTCGAAAGAATGGGTCCAACGCCCTTGCTAAAATCGTAGGTGTGACCGACTTCGTGGGTCACAACCTCCTGAGCCCAAGTATCGGAAATATTCATCTGGTCGACGTCGAGAAAGATACGACTCTGGCTAAAGAGCGGGGTGGCGAGTCCTGATGCTCCCACATCCTCCAAGCCTTTCACCAGATCGATCGTAGAAGCGCTCGTCACCCCACCCAGTGGCAAGCGGTCCAGAGCTTCATAGAAGACTTCTTTCTGCGCTGCGCTGACACCCACTAATGTCGGATAGGCTATCTTGGGCAGAGAGTTGGCCACCGAGCCTACCACTCCAAACGCGTCGCCAGCCTTGCTCTGAGTCAGGTTGGACAGGTCCTTTTCTGCGAGCTTTGAGGCCCCCCACGCCATCACCGCTCCGGTGAGAGCGGCCCCG
>CAZVVF010000168.1:0-1958 GCA_964630575.1 uncultured Burkholderiales bacterium
CAGGCAGCTCCTCACCTTTTCTCGCCGGAACCGATGTTCCAAAGAGATTGTGGATATCAACGAACGCCTCTGCCAGCTCCACGGGCTTCTGACTCGAACCCTGGGCGAGAAGATCGAGCTTGAACCCGTTCTCTCTGCCCACCCGGCTACGATAGAGATCGACCCTGCTCAGTTCGATCAACTCCTGCTCAATCTCACTCAAAACGCCCGGGACGCCATGCCCGACGGCGGCCTCCTTCGCATATCCGTTGAGAGCAACGATGGCGAAGGCCCTGAGTCAGACCGTTTCGTGCGTCTCAAGGTAAGTGATACCGGTCGAGGTATGGACCGGCAAACGCGTCAGAGAATTTTTGAACCCTTTTTCACGACCAAATCGTCCGGTAGTGGGGCGGGTCTCGGTCTGGCTACGTCGTTTGCCATTGTAGAGCAGGCGAGAGGTTCCATTGAGGTCGAGAGTGTGGAGAATCAGGGAACGACCTTTTTGGTTCAATGGCCATTCTCCAGGCCGGCCGCTCTTTCGAAGCCTTCCGAACTGCCCGCGAGAGCGTTTGGTTGCGGCTTCCAAGTCTTAGTGGTAGAGGATGAACCCTCTTTGAGACGAGTCACAAAGCGCGTTCTCGAAGGGGCGGGATATCAGGTTCATACCGCTTCAGACGGTGAGCAAGCCAAGCTCTTGATCGATCGAGTGGGACGGGATCTGAGCGCTGTTGTGACGGCTGTTGTCATCGCCAAAGCGGATGGTCTCGATGTGGTCAACTACCTGAGGAGGACCTGCCCGGAGACGCCGGTGGTCTTGGTGGCAGGGTACATGGACGACAAGCTTCAGGATATCGCGCTTGAGAACTCCAGCCTTCTCTGGAAGCCTTTTCAGCGCGACGAGTTGTTGCGGGTCGTGGGCGAAGCCATCGGGGCTACACCCTCTCTCGAACAGCTAGAGGTTCAACCCGAATCGCTCCCTGAGGCCGTGCCTGAGGCTGCTGTTCCGCCTCCGACGAGCAACAATGGAGCCGTAGGACCGAGAGGCTATCAGGCGAGAGTCCTTCTGGTGGATGATGACGAGGTGTTGTGTCAGGCAGGCATTCGGATACTCGAACCGGTGGGGTTTCAGGTGGTGACCCGGTCCTCTTTTCAGCAGGCGCGGGAGACTCTGGCCTCGGAGAGTTTCGACGCTTTGATAGTGGACATCAACCTCTCAGGTGGGGACGGACTGGACCTGCTCGAATTGGCCAGAGGGACGCCGGCGGTACTGATGACAGGCTCCATTACCGCTGAAACAGCGAGACGGGCTGTGGAGCAGAAAGTGCAAGCTTACTTACCCAAGCCGGTAGCCTCCGAGCAGTTGTGCATGGCCGTGCGAGAAGCGGTCGAGTCGGGACGAATCTCCAAGCTTCGCAACAAACTCTTGGCTTCGCGTCACGGCGGAAACGAGTTCGTCGGCGACTTGCGCGGGACAGAGGTTCTGTTCGACCGGGCGCTGTCGACGATCGCTATGCACTTCCAGCCGATCGTGAGAGCACAAGACCATTCTATTTTTGGCTACGAAGCTCTCCTTCGTTGTGGTGAGCCTCAGATGAGAAACCCTCTGAAGCTCTTGGCTGCCGCTGAGGTGCTCGGTCGCGCCGACGACGTCGGTCGAGCCGTGCGCGCCTCGGTGGCTCAAACTCTCAAGGACCATCCTGAACGGACGGAAGCTATCTTCGTGAACCTTCATCCCTCGGAACTCCAGGCCGGCTATCTGGCCAAGGCGGATGAACCTCTCCTGGAGTTTGCCCCGCGTATCATTCTTGAGATCACAGAGCGGGCCTCGCTTCGAACAGGTCCTGGTCTATCCAACGAGCTGAAAAGGGTCCGTCAGAGTGGCTATCGGGTGGCGGTTGATGACCTCGGTGAGGGCTACTCGGGATTGAATAGCCTTGTAACCCTGCAGCCCCATATCGTCAAGATCGACATGTCACTGG